>NZ_JAQISX010000015.1:0-56969 GCF_028618425.1 Bartonella sp. ML70XJBT | reverse complement strand
GCGGCGGTGGAGAAGCCGGCGGTGTGTTTGATTTGGTTGAAGAGTTTCAAACACTCTCAAAACAATACGACAAGCCCATTTGGGCACATGCCAATGAGTTTGCCTGTTCAGCGGCTTATGCCATTGCTTGTTCTGCTTCTCAAATATGGGTTGCACGCACGGGTGTTGTAGGCTCGATTGGAGTTGTTTGTGCTCATCTTGACCAGTCCCGTGCAGATGAAAAACACGGGCATAAATGGACCTTTGTCTTTGAAGGTGATCACAAAGTTCATGGCAACCCTCACGAACCCTTGAGCGATACAGCACAGATAAAAATGCAAGCTGATTGCGCCCTGCTCTACGAGATGTTTGTCGATTTGGTGGCGCAAAACAGACGCTTAAATGCTGCTGCAATTCGTGACACAAAAGCAGAAACTTTTATAGGCACCCAAGCTCTCAAACTTGGATTAGCAGATGTGCAAGGCACCCTTGCGCAAGCTTTGGAAGCCTTAACGGATTCCATATCACAAAACCCAACATCAACAACAAAAGAAGGACAAAACACATGGCACGCACACAATACCGCGCTGAAGAAGAGGAAGATGAAAAGATCGTCGACGTCATCAATGACGACGAAGACGATAGCGACATCGACAAAAACGCCGAAGACTTCGACGAAGAAGAAGAAAACGAAGATGAGGACAACGACAACGAAGACAAGCAGGAAAACATAAAAGCTGCTCTTGAAAAAGAAAGAAAGCGCGCAAAAGCACTAACAACCCTTGAAAGGCAAGCAAAGCACTTAGGCGTTTCTTTTGACGCAGCAAAAGCTATTCAAAACGGTATGAGCATCGAGAAAGCACGCCAGTGCGTGTTGACGGCTGCTAGCTCTCAAAGCGCGTCTTTGAAAGTATCGCCTTATGCGCCTCATGCTGATGAAAACAGTAAGGCAAAGATTCATGCAAAATGGGAAACAGCTTGGAGGGCAGTGAAATGACGAATATTATTTATGACGACGTACGCAATGGTGCTTATCTTGGACCCTACGACCCCGATATGTCAAACGAAGAAGTGGTGTTTGCATCAGGAGCCTTCATTGAAGCGGGAACTGTCATGGGAAAGGTGACTGAAACGGAAAAATATGTCCCTCTTGATCCAGCAGCATCGGATGGCAGTCAAACACCGGCAGGGATTTCTTTTGCCACTGTTGACGCAACAGAAGCAGATCAACGCGCCGTGATTACAGCACGCTTATGCACTGTAAAAGCTTCTGAATTGCTATGGCCAGATACAATACTTGACCAAGAAAAGATGGCAGCCATTCAGTCTTTAGAAGACAACAATAAAATTCTGTTGCGATAGGAGAATGCGCACATGGATATGAATTTTTTTAAACATGATGCTTTCTCAAGCATCACAATGATGAAAGCCATTGAAAACTATGAGTTTCAATCTGGTCTTGTAAGCTCTCTTAATCTTTTTGAGGAAGTTGAAACCAGTACCACAGTAGTTGGTATTGAACGGCGTGATAATACATTTTCGCTTATTCAAACCAGTGAACGTGGTGCACCTTTGGCAGAAGGTGATAGAGAGGGTCGTAATCTTCGGTTTTTCAAAACAACACGGATTGCCAAAAGTGATACGGTGAAATCAGAAGAAATCCAGAACCGGCGTGAATTTGGCGCAGAAGATCAGTTAGAGACAGCAATGAAATATATTGCCAGAAAACAAAAGAAACTGATTTCTGAAATCGAATTGACATGGGAAAATATGCAGCTTGGCGCTGTTCAAGGTGTTGTCCTTGATGCTGATGGCTCTGTCATTGTTGACTGGTACAAAGAATGGGAAATCACACCACCAAAGCCCATTGACTTTAAACTAAATGTTGAGACAACCAATGTTGCTGACAATGTTGATCGGGTCATTATGAGGATGATTGAGGCTTCAAAAGGAGCATTTTCTGATCGTTCGCGGATTATTGGGCTTTGTGGAAATGAATTCTTTTCCAAGTTGAAAAACCATAAAACAATTCGTGAAACTTATCTCAACACAGCCTTAGCACAAACACTTAATAGTGCTGGAGGTGTTGCAACACCAAGCGCAATTGGTTCTGGAAGTTTTGGCAGTTTTGACTTTGCAGGTGTCACTTTCATTAATTACCGGAGTATCCACAACTATAATGTGAGCGCGAAGGCTGGAACAAAGCGTGCCATAGGAATTAAGCCTGATGAATGTCAATTCTTTCCTGTTGATGCGCCTGGTGTATTCCAAAAAACCTTTGCTCCTGGTGAAAGCTTGGATTTTGCCAACACGGTTGGAAAACCTCTCTACACCATGCTTATAGTCGACCACGACCGTAATGCATGGGTAAAACCGGAGGTCTACAGCTATCCGCTTTACATCTGTACACGCCCAGAAATGCTGTTCAAAGCCGTGATTGGAGCGAAATAACATGCGATGGCACGGGCTGCTAAACCAAATGGTTAAAGATGTGCGCAACACCTTTGGGCAGCCCATCATCTACACGCGAAAGGACAATCAGCAATCTTTTCGGATCACAGCGATTTACGGCATTAAACATTCAGAATCGGACGCTGGTGGGAGAATTCCCACAACAGTACCTAGAAAAGAACTTGATGTCTGTATTCATGATATCGGCGGCTTACCCCCAAAGCCTCAAGATAGTGTTGTAATCATTTCCCCTGAAAACAGCAAAGCCCCCTCTCAAGAGCACTTCGTGATCACAGAGGTACAAGCCTCTGAATCCGGTATGTATAAGCTTATCTTGCGGGAGATAAAATAAAGATACACTTATTAATTTTTTAAAATATGAAGTCACCACTTGACAATATGGCAACAATATGTCTATTGTCGAATCAGGTGCCTCAAAAACACCTTAAACCAATAGCGGATTGGTTGCCGAAATAATCAATCTTCTGTGCATTGCAAAGACTTTGACTCATTATATGCGACAAGTGTATAATGACCTCATCGGGTGTAGTTATGCTATACAATACCCTTATGGGGAAAGCATAACGACGGACTAGATGCCGTGTTTTCAGCACCCGATACCTTTAAGGGTGTCAATGAAAACATCTAACATCTAGGAGTTCACAATGAACACACTTATAGAAACTAAAGAAGGTGCTACTAACAGTGCTACCGCTCAAACTATGTCTAGTCGTGAGATTGCTGAGTTGTGTGGTAAAAGACATGACCATGTCATGCGTGATATTAAGAAAATACTTGAAGAATTATACATTGAAGGAGGTCTCCCCAAATTTGGGGGCACCTATATAGACAAACAGGGAAAACCTCAAAACTGCTATAACCTCCCCAAGCGTGAATGTTTAATTCTTGTTTCTGGTTACAGCACTGTCTTACGAGCAAAAATAATTGACCGTTGGCAAGAATTGGAAAAGCAAGTTGCTGTTCCACAAGTTGATTATTCCAAGCCCGAAGCATTACTTGGTGTCTTGAATCACTTACAAAGTCAAATTGAGCAGAAAGATCATGTGATTGCAGAATTAGCTCCAAAAGCACAAGCACTTGATGGTTTAAAGCGTTCTGATGGTTTGTTCGGTCTTATTGAAGCAGCAAAGATGTTAGAGGTACGACCAAAAGATTTGACCGATTATTTGCGGAAACACGATTGGGTATATCGACGTGCTCCAGGGGCACCTTTATTACCCTATCAAGACAAAATCAAGAAGGGTTTTATGGATTGCCCTGCTATCACCATTCAAAGACCGGACGGAACAGAGAAGGTGCTGCCTTCAACAAAAATCACCTCAAGAGGATTGGCATGTTTGAGAGAACAAATTCATGGAGGTGTACAATGAAGATCTATACTAACTTTTTATGCGATTTGTGGATGGCATTATCTCAATTTTCTAATGATGAAAATGTGAGCGACAAAGATTGTAGTGCTCTGGTTGACATCATGGGCGTGGTAGAAAAAGCTTTGATTTTAAAACTCCAAGATGACGTGCCAAATATTACAAAGATTCTAGCAGTTCTTACAGGTTTTGGAACTTCAGAACTACCGCATAGCATGAATCCGTTATTGCAAGCTTATGCTCCTACTTTGGAGATCCCCATTAAAAAGGTTGCTTAAGTTAAAAACAGAACTCCCCTCCCTATCGTTAAAGGTGGGGAGTGGTCAAAGAGGCTTCTTTAGGGAAAAATTCGAAATGAACGGGTTCAAAACCAGTTAAGTCATAATCTGTAAGATCTGCAGTATCAACAAAGTTTTCTGCTTCTTCATCCGTCTTTAAAACGGGTATTTGTTTTAATTTAGAGTTTTTCATAAAAATTAAATTTCTTTTAGTACGTATAGACTTTTAAAAGATTCAAAGTTTAGAAGAAATGTATCTGTTTAAACTCACACCATTTTCAGCGGCTTGTATTGCAAGTTTTCTATGGAGTTCTGGTGGTATTCTTAATTGAAACTTACCACTGTATTTACCATGTGACAAAGGCACAGGAACTTCTTCTCCATTATGTTGCATGTCCTCAACAACTTCTGAAACAAGGTCCATAATACCTTTTAAAGCTTTCTCTGCTTGAGCATCTAACCATGAAAGGGATGGGAATTCTGCACACAATCCGACATATTCCTCATCTTCTTGCGACCACAAAACACGATATGTATAATGATTATTGTTCATGTTTCATCCTTTCTATCGCTTGTAAGACTTGTTTGACCTGATAAGCTTTTGCTTTGTTACCAGAACCTTTTTGAATATTCACACGGGGGTCACCAAGCCATGGGGTTTTAAAAACAAAGTGGCTTGTACCATTGTTCCGCGGTTCTCCAAAAAAATGTACACACACAGCCAACAAATCTGAAAACTTAATGTTCTTTGGTGATGCTTTCATCAAGCTGATTATTTTTTCAACTTTATTACTCATAACTAATAATAGTATCATTATTAATCCTAGTCAATCATTTTATACACTTAATTGGACAGGAGCCCCCATGCATCCGAGAGAGACGATAAGGGAAACATTTGTTGCGTTGATCAAAGCAGCAAAGACGGCAGCTGGTGACAATGTTTTCAATATGCGTGATTTCAACTTTTCCGTTGAGAAAATGCCTGCAATTAATATCTCAACACAAAGTGAAACGATTGAAGATGGCTATGATTATGGAGTAAGGCGGCGTGTTTTAACGCTAGATGTTGAATGTTATGCAACATGTGAAGATGGAGCGCGTTTTGTTGACCAATTAGCATGGGAAGTTGAGGAGATTTTCTACGCTAATCCCAATCTCAACAACACAGTTGAAACATGCCGCCTGCAAAATATTGCTTTTGCCTTTGGCGATAATGGCGCTCTAGCACTCCATGGTGCAATTTTAACCTTTGAAGTCATTTATATGACAAATATCCCCAACATGGATGAAGAAGAAGGCAGTGTAGCAAGAATTGTTGAACCTTTCTTAAGCTTTGAACCAGAAACAGGCGTGGGAAATAAAGATAAATACCATAAAATTGAAGGTGGACATGTTAGAGCGGCGCGATAAAGAAATCACAGATCTAAAAAGACGTGTGGCCAATATGGTTGTGGTGGGAAAGATTAGCCATGTCGACCATAAAAATGCACGCTATCGAGTAAAAAGTGGCAGTCTTATCAGTGACTGGATTCCAGATACACAAGCCCGCGCCGGTAAAACCTGTTCTTATGAAGGGCGTGATGTTGGAGAGCAAGTAGTTGTTATCTCGTCATCAGGGGATTTATCACAAGGGGTGATTGTTGGCTCCATTCATACAGATGCGAACCAAGCCGCCGATAAAGGCAGCATTCACCGAACGATATACCCTGATGGAACCAGCCTTGAATATGATGATGAACAAAACACTTATGGAATTCACATCAAATCCGGCGGAAAATTTATCCTGACAATCGCTGATGGTGTGTCACTAAAAGGTGATGGTGGCAAGCTAGAGCTTACCGCGCCAGATGGCATAAAGATTGTTTCAGAAAGCGATATAAATTTAAACGCAAAAGGCGGCATCTCTTTGAAGGCAGGTGGTGGCGTTTCTCTGAATTCGAATGATAGTCTCTCTCTTCATTCTGGGAATAATGTTTCCATTCACTCCAGTGGACTAAAGCATAACGGCACCAACATTGGAAACAGCCATGTTCACGGAGGTGTTTCCCCTGGTGGCTCGATGACAGGAGGTCCCAATTGAACAGTGGAATGGACCGCACAACGGGAAAGCCATTGACCGGCATTGATCATTTACGCCAATCAATCCTTGATATTTTGTCAACACGGATTGGTTCGCGTGTCATGCGGCGTGACTATGGTTCACGTGTTGCTGAACTCATTGATGCACCGGTTAATAATGCTTTTGCCGTTGCTCTTTATGCTGCTGTTGCTGAAGCTTTAGACAAGTGGGAACCGCGTTTTAAACTGAAAAAAATTGATTTTAAAATGGTTGATGCTGGACAAGTTTCTTTGTCCTTTGAAGGTATTTATTTGCCTTCAGGCAAGCCCATTACCATGGAAGGATTATTGATAAAATGAATGGAGTGCTTGCAAAACCCGAAATCATCACAGAACTTTCTTTTGAGGAAATACGCGCTGCTGCTCTTGCCCATTTAAAAGAGCTTTTGCCGGAATATACCATTCTTGAAAGTGATCCGTCCGTAAAAGTCATTGAGGCTTTTAGCTATCGAGAGTTGCTTTTAAGACAGCGTATTAACGAAGCGGCACGCAATAACATTCTTGATTTTGCAACCGGTGAATCTCTTGACGCTTTGGGAAACTGGCATGGTATTGCCCGCATGGAGGGTGAAAGTGATGAGAGATATCGTGAACGTATTCAACTTCATGCCCGTGGTGGCAATGGTAGCGGGACAGAGCCCTATTACAAGCTTATAGCCTTAACAGCAGATAGTCGTGTTAAGGATGCGATTGTTTACCGTAAAGGCAAAGACCCAACTATCTATGTTGCTCTTTTTGGCAACAATGAAGAAGGAACGGCATCTGAAGATCTCATACAAACAGTCTCAGAAGCTCTTCACAGAAAAAATATCATTATGACCAATGATACAATCATTGTTCACGCTGCTGTCAAAAAAGTGCTGGATTTAGAAGCAGATGTTTGGCTGTTACCAGAAACATCTTTGAAAATTCTTACAACAATGGAAACAAATTTAAGAGCAGCATGGAGACAAGAACAAGCCATTGGTCGTGAATTAAGTTTGTCGTGGTGGATTTCAAAACTCATGATTTCTGGTGTCCAAAAAGTCATTGCCATTACCCCAACAAGGGACAGTATGGTTTGTGATGAAGAAGTTTTATCGATTGGAAAAATCACCTTAAACTTCAAAGGGCGGGCGCGCTAATGGTTGGTTCCCTCCTCCCCACAAATGCAACGGAATTTGAAAAGCGCCTTGCTGATGTTTGCGATTTTCATCAAGATGTTGATGGTTCTGTTTTGGGGATTTCACGCTCTAAACTGATCACACGCCCTCCCCGCTTCTTGCCGTGGCTGATTGAAGAATACGGGCTTGGTGAACTCACACCTTATGTTCCAAACCTTTATGACTTGATTGATCAAGGGCTTCAATGGCAGCGGATACGTGGCTCTATAGCTGCAATTGATATGGGTTTGAGATGGTTAGAGATTTCTGCACGCTTTCAACCCGCCTGGACGGGGCGTGCATGGTGGAACTCCTTTCAACTTTACTTTGATCACTTGCCTGAACGAACACAGCTTGAAGCCATTGAAGCAATTACCGACCTTTCCAAAAGTTTGCGCTCTGATTTTCGCCGTGGTGTTTACGGCTATGATGTGCAAGCTGTTGAAGGCAATATGTCACGCCTTGATGACAGCATGTTGGAGTATGAGAGCGGTATTCGCTTAACAGCTGGGGGCACTTTGTTTTCCTTTGGGCGAACGACAGAGATCAATCACACGCTCACAAGAGAAGAAGGCAGGCTTATTGGCAATTGGATAGATGATGGGGATGAAGAGTTAAGCTGGAACCAAATCGATTATCCATGGGACATGGCAAACTTTCCGTGGTGTTCGGTCAAAAAGCACGAACGCGATATGCTCATGGCAGAATGGTTTCATGGTCGCATGCTTTATCTCGTGTTAAGAGACACTCAAGATGGCGTGATTGGGTTTCGCAGATGCTATGCTGTAGCGCCTGTCGAACAGGTTTTGGAGGGGGTTTACAGCCATTGTGGCAATCACTATCAGCCCTCCCCGAGGGGCACGGCGCTTCTTGTTGCAGCCCGCACAGACTTTAGCGATGTTGACGGCAAACAAGCAGCATTTGTTTCAATTTTGGTTCACGCTACCCCCGCAGAAAACATAGCGGTTGGCAAACTTTGGCTAGGGAATGATGAACTAAGTGGTGGTGTGGAAATACTCAAAACGCCCATTAATATTCCTTTGCGTGCCGATGTTCGCGAACAATTCAAGATTTTATTGAGGTTTTAATATGAAGCATGAAAGTGGTTTACCCTTTGCAATTGATAGATCTGTTGGCAAAGATGAACAACAAAGCGTTGTCTTTTATGGCACGCGTCCCTTTATTCAAGCGGGTGAACTCAACGAGGTTCAAACCATTATAAGAGGACGGCATGACCGTTTGGGGCGCCTTGTGGCAAAAGAAGGAGACCGCGTGGAACGGGCTGATGCTTTTGTCAATAAAGATAAGCAAACCGTCACTTTAACAGAGGGCAAGATTTATATCGCTGGCGATATTTTTCCTGTCTCAAATGCCGTCTTAGAGAATGTTTCCATGGTTGGACGCATGGAAATCGGTGTAAAGCTACAAAAGAAATGGATAACACACGAAGATGATCCAGAGCTGTTGGGGCAAGTGCCTGGCACCTTGGCAGAAGGAGAAGGAGGTGGCGCACGCGAAACAGCAAAGCTTGTTTGGGCACTGAAAGAAGATACACAGCAAGGCACTTTCTTTCCGGTTTATATCTTACAAGATGGTGTTCTGATTGATCAAAAATCCCCCTCATTGCTTGAACCCGCTATGCAAGCTATTGCGACGTACGACCGCGCCCATGGGCATTATATCGTGAGTGGCTGCCGTGTAAGCGCATTGGGACCAAACAACGGTTGCCAAGTCTTTAGTATTCAAGAAGGAGAAGCCAATATCAATGGCTTTAAACGCAAACGCTTAGCCGCCTTGCGCCATGAAGAGATGGAGGATTTTTCGACAAGCGTTGTTCCAAGCGAAACGCATATTTTTGCGCCTCCAAAAGGGAAAACAAGTTTTACCTTTAAACCCTATTATTTTCCTATTGCCGATATTCAGTCTCTTTTGTTGACAAAAGAAAAAACCGTTAACGTCACCCGTGGTGCGGTTGCCTCCGGGCGTGATGGTGTGCCGGATAAAAGCATCACCGCGTTTATCAAAGTCGTTCAAGGAACTAAGGAATTTAAAGAAGGCACAGATTTTAAAAAAACCGGAGACACCATTGATTGGGCACCTGTGGGGGATGAACCTTTAGCGGGGAGCAGTTATAGGGTGACGTATCGTTATCGTGCACGGGTGCAGGCTGATAAAGTCACAGCACAAGAAATCACCGTCTCAGGGGGAGCTGAGGGAGGTGATATCATTGTAAGCTACACTTATAAACTCCCCCGCATTGACCGTATTGGTCTTAACACAGGGGGCAATGTGGTTTACATCAAAGGGGTTTCATCAGACCAACCCATGGCACCCAGTGTCCCTGATGATGTGTTGTCCCTTGCCACCATCACCAACAATTGGCTAAGCACCCCCCTTGTGGTCAATGATGGCACACGTGTTGCCCCTTATGATGAGATGTGGCGTTATTTTCAACGGGTGCTCTCCCTTGACCGCTTGATGCAACTAGAGCGCATTAAAAGCAATGTGGACTCTAAAGAACCTGTTGCCAAAAAAGGCATGTTTGCTGACCCTTTTCTTGATGACAGTTATAGAGATGAAGGTTTTGAACAAACGGGGGCTGTGGGAAACGGTATTTTGCAGCTTGCCATTGATCCAACATTTTACACCGCTAATCTTACAGCGCCTGTCACGCTTGACTGGACCAATGAAGTGATCATCGCGCAAGAGTTGACAACGGCTTGCGAAAAAATCAACCCTTATCAAAATTTTTCTCCCTTGCCTGGTACAGTCACCCTTACCCCCGCAACAGACTTTTGGCATGAACAGCGCACCGATTGGCTCTCTGGTGTGACCAATCAACTCAATATGGGCTGGAACCGCGGCAGTAGCGTACGTAGAACAGAAATCCGTGATGACTTGATGCGTGCGACACAAGAACAAATCGATTTTTTGAGACAAATTAAGGTGAACTTTAAGATTGAAGGTTTTGGCAGTGGTGAAATCTTGGAAAGCCTTAGCTTTGATGGTGTGAATGTTTTACCAAAAACAAAGCTTGTTGCTAACACCAAAGGCATCCTTGAAGGCGCTTTCACGATTCCACAAAATATTACGGCTGGGACAAAAAATGTTGTGGCACGGGGAAAAGGAGGAACCATTGCAACAGGGCTTTTTACCGGTCAAGGTGTGATTGATGTGAAAGTGATGCGGCGCACCACCACGGTGAAGATCTGGACGCAAGTCGACCCACAAGCGCAAGTTTTTACCCCCGATGAAACACGGCAAATCACAGGTATTGACTTTCATCTTTGTAAAATTGGCAATCAAGCCCATGATCTGGTGATTGATTTGGTCACCACTGAAAATGGCTATCCGACTGCCGATATCCAAGCACAAACCTCCTATTCCATGAAGGGCGCAAAGGAAGGGTGGGCAGAGGCACGCTATGATGTACCACTCCTTGTGATGGATGACCGCTTAACGGCTTTTGTTATCAAGACAGATGATGCTGATCATTCTGTCTCACTGGCAAAGCTTGGAGATTTTGATGCAGAACACCAGAGATACGTCTCGAGTCACCCTTACGTGACCGGTCCACGCTTTTCCTCTGTCAATGCGAGGAGCTGGACAGCCCATCAAGATGAAGCTTTAGCCTTTCGAGTGCTGGCAGCCCGCTACAGGCAAACAGAAAAAACCGTAGATTTAGGCAGTTTTGATCTTGTGGATTGCTCTGATTTACAAATCCGTGCAGCCGTTGAGTTACCTTCAAGCGAGTGTTCTGTTGTGTTTGAAATTGAACGCAATAACGGCACGGTTTATCAACTGCTGCCCTTTCAATTGCTAAGCCTTAGTGAATATATCAGTGAAAAGGTAAAGCTTCGCGCCATTCTCAAAGGGACAGAGAAGCTTTCACCCGTCTTATTTGCGCCTGTGCAATTGATTGCGGGGAAGATCCATAAAACAGCCACTTATGTCACCCGTGCTTTTGCCTTTGGAGAAAAGGCAAGGCTGACCAGCTATATCAAAACATTTTTACCGGGCGGTGCAACCTTTACACTCGAGATGCAGCTGGATGATGGTGCTTTTAGCCCCTTAAAACTCGACGAAACAGAGCAGTTATCTGAACCGCTTTGGACAGAACGAAAATTTGTGAGTGGTGACAAAACAGGAAAACAAGCACGTCTCAAACTCACCCTTACTGGTGGACCTTCTGCACGGTCCATGGTGCGTGATTTTGGCGCCGGCATATTATGAGGGGAAAACAGAGATGACCAAAACAAAAAAACTCGACATGGAATTGCCTAAAGAAGGACGTTTTATCAGTTCTGAATTCCCCATCTTGCGGGAAAACTTGACCAAAATTGATCAGGCAATAGCCGATGTTGAGGAAAAGATAGACGAAAAAGCACCTTTAAAACACACGCACACAATCAGTGATGTGACGGGTTTAGAAAGCGCCCTTAATGGCAAGATGGCAGCCGATAAAACCTTCACTTTTGCTGATTTAAGCGATATCGAGGGGGCAAAAGATGCTGCCAACAACTATGTACTTTATAAATCAAGCAATAATAACTTCACCTTTGGCAGTGCTGTATCTTTGCTTGGTTCTCATCAACATAAGATTGAAGATATCGTGGGGCTCGATAAATTTAGAGCCAAGCTTAATGAAGACCTCACAGCCTATGGACGTCTCAAACAAGCCAATGAATGGCAAAGTTATAATAAGTTTACCGGCAAAGTTACCATGAGTGGCGGTTTGGAGCTGTTGGGAAACACATCATTGAATATTACCCATAACAATAAAGTGGTCACTAATCTAAGCACAACGGGAAGCTTACTTAAAGGACCTTTGAAAGTTGACGGTGATGTTGTTTATACCAAGGCGCAAGTGGATGCCGCCATCTTAGCAGGGATAAAGAGTCTTAAAAAAGATTTGATCGATAAAATCACCAATTGGCCGGCCCTTGCTGATGCTGAATTGCTCTATACACAGAACGGAAAAATTGAATGGCCCGACTGGGTCACGGATAAAACCAAAGTTGAAATCCAAGCTTGGGGTGGTGGAGGTAGTGGTGGTAGAGCGTTTGGGATAGGATTAGGAGGAGGTGGAGGTGGAGGCGGTTGTTCCGTCTGGTATGGCTATAAAGTCAGTTTAAATGGTCACGAGAATATCATCATTGGTAAAGGAGGGGCTTCTATTGCAAAGAATTTTGTAAGCGGTAAGCCTGGAGAAACAACAACCATTGGCAAAAATTTTATGACGGCTACCGGAGGAAAGGGTGGTGGGGGAGCTGACGCCCGTATCTCTCACTCGGGATTTGGTGGTAGTACGAATTCCTTCTATTCAGGCTCTGGTGGTGCTGGAGGCGTGGGAGGAAATTTTGGTTTAGCAACAGACGAACATCCAGGACTTGCTAAAGGCGGCAATGGTTGTGCTGGGACGAGTGGAATTAATGCAGAAATGAGTGGTAATGGCGGTGATGCTGGGGGTGATACATCAAGGGGGGGCGCTGGAGGAACGGGACAAGGCTCATATTATAGTTCAGGAAAAGCAGGGCGTGGCTTTGGTGGTGGGGGTGCTGGTTCTCATGGGACTGATTGTTCAAGCGGTGCTGGAGCTGATGGTGCTGTTCTTATAAGATTATGGAAAGATTAAATAGAAAACTAAAGATAGCGCAAGTCAAATGGATAGCTGTTCTATAAGCAGGCTTTATATGATTTTCAAAGCCTTTTTATTGCTCTTTTAAAGCCCTCTCAAAGTTTTTTTTTGACTGACAGTGTCAGGCTTATGGAGCATGGTGATGATTGTTATTGTCTCTTCATTGATTTGGAGAGCAAAATGACAATAGAATTTAAACTTCGTATTCACTTTATTAAGAATGGCAAGGGATCTAAGTTTTTAGCAATATTTGATCAGACAGCCTTTGATGCGGTTGTAAAATCCTTGATGTTGACGTGCAAATTTATCCCCTCCATGCGCCTATCCTTCTCTTTACGCATGAGGTGGAGAAAAGAAAAACAAGTCTAAGCTATTAGGCTTTCTAATGGGATGTTACTGTTTTTTCCATTTTAGCACTTACAATGTAAGCTATTTGTTGACATTTATAGTCTTTCACGTTATATAAAGGAATGATTAAAACGTTTAAAAGCAAAACATTGGCAGAATTATTCAAAACGGGAAATTCATCCAAGATTGATAAGAAACTTGTAAAACGTATCATGGTTCGTCTTGATCGTTTAGATTTTTCTGAAAGACCAGAAGATATGAATCTTCCAGGATTCAACTTTCATTCTTTGAGTGGATATTCACCCACTCGTTACACTGTCCACGTTAACGGACCATGGTGTATTACCTTTGAATTTGACTCATGTAATGCTTACCGTGTTGATCTTGAACAATATCACTAAGGATACAGTTATGAATGACATTCCTGCACAAAGAGATAAAAATCGCTGCCCTACTCATCCAGGAGAAGTTTTAGCAGATATTATTCCTGAAACTGGCAAAACAAAATTAGAAATTGCGCAAATGCTCGGTATATCACGCCAACATCTTTATGATATTCTGAAGGCAAAAAAGCCCGTTTCTCCTGCTATTTCTGCTTGCCTTGGAAAAATGTTTGGTGATGGAGCTGCCATATGGTTACGTATGCAAGCCAATTATGATGCTTGGCATGCGGAACGTGATATTGATGTTTCTTCTATTCCAACACTAACAGCTAACGAAATGAATGCACAAATGGAACAGAGCCATTCGTAACCATCTCCCCACCCTAAAGACGGGGAGATGAGTCATATTTTTTAATTAAGCTACTTTTGCAACAGGGCTTGCTAAAACGCGCTTAGCTTCTTCAACAAGCGTTTTGTAATGTTTGCTCTCTTCTGTTAATGTAAAGGCTTTAACAAGATGCATGTGAAGCGGTCCATAAATATAAACAGCCTTTTCAGTAGGTCCCATTTCATCCCAGTTGCTTGGAAAATCAAAGCGTGTATCACGATCATTATCAATTAATTGGTTTTTTAAATCATAGAAAGCTTTGACGAGGGCTTTTTTGAATGCACGCACCGTATCATTGTTACGCATATAGGTCATGAGTAGAGTGGCTTGTGGTTCATTGAGGATAGAAATTACTCTTTTCTGTCTTCCGCCTTTGGTTCCAAAGGGTGAGATTTCAAATCCAACCCTTCCAAATTCTTCAAAGTCTTCAATATTTTGACGTACAAGCTTGATAACCGTAGCGTGGCTATTCCCCACACCTTCTGCAATTTTCAAAGAGGTTGTGACAGCGATACCATCATTGTCGATTGTTACTAAATTGTTCATGATGAACTCCTTGTTGTTAGACGTTTTTCATTGACATTTTTTATAAAAATGCCGGGTGCTGAAAAACACGGCAACAAGCCCGTCGTTATGCCTTTCCCCCAAAAGGGTATTGTATAGCATAACCACACCCGACCCCACTATTATATGCGTGTAACATATAATGAGTCAAAGTCTTTAATGTACAGAAGACTGATTATTTCGGTAACCAATCCGCTTGTTGTTTTGAGGTGTTTTTCAAGCACCTTTGTATGAATCTAACGGTTTTAAACATTTTGTCAAGTCGTTCTCAAGAGCGGCTTTTACCTCTCATTTTTTCCCATTCATTTTCATTCACCCCTCATTTAAAGGAGCATAAAGTATGGCAACAGGTTTTCTACACGGTGTTGAAGTCGTTGAGGTTGACGACGGCACCCGTCCCCTTCGCGCGGTTTAGTCTGGCGTTATCGGAATTATAGGCACAGCACCCGATGCTGATGAACAAGCCTTTCCTCTTAACACACCCGTTTTGGTAACGGGTTCACTTTCACAAGCCGCTAAACTGGATAAAACAGGTAAGCGTCAAGGCACCCTACCCAATGCCCTTGATCTCGTTTTCAAGCAAGTGGGTGCCATTGTTGTTGTCGTGCGCGTGAAAGAAGGTGACAATGAAAATGCAACACTCACCAACATTCTAGGCGGTGTGAACGAACATGGCGCCTATGAAGGTGTGCATGCTTTTATTGGAGCACAATCTGTTGTGGGACAAACACCACGTATTCTGATTGCACCAGGCTTTACCCATCAACGCCCATCCAGTGTGAATACTGAAGGGAATGGAACGAGTGATAGCGCCAAAACTGAGATCAGTACAACCTCTAACCCCGTTGCGGCAGAACTGATTGGCATTGCAGAACGTTTGCGCGCTATTGTGGTGATTGATGCACCAAACACAACAGATGAAGCAGCCCTTAGTGCAGCAAAGGATTTTGATTCAAAACGCGCCCTTCTCATTGATCCATTTGTCAAAGTTAATCGCAATGGCAAGATCTTAGAAGAACCAGCAAGTGCGGTGGTTGCTGGGGTCATTGCCAAAAATGATTTTGCCAATGGCTTTTGGCATTCTCCTTCCAATAAAGTGATCAATGGAATTGTAGGAACTGCGCGCCCCATTGATTTTTCCATTGGTGATCGTGCAAGCCGCGCTAATCTTCTCAACGAACAAAACATCACAACAATCATTCGAGAAAACGGCTATCGCCTCTGGGGCAATCGCACACTTTCAAGCGATACAAAATTTGCCTTTTTATCGGTGGTACGCACCGCAGATATGATTAACGATGCTATTTTGCGCGGACATCTATGGGCGGTCGACCGAAATATCAAAAAGACCTATCTGAATGATGTGAGTGAAAGCGTCAATGCTTATTTGCGTGATTTAAAAGCGCAAGGCGCCATTCTTGGAGGACGCTGTACACCGGATCCAGAGCTTAATACAGCAAGCGCTATTGGAGACGGCAGAGTCTATTTCAATGTGGAATTCACACCAACAACACCAGCAGAACACATCACCTTCCGTTCACAAATCATCAATGATTACCTAGAGGAGATCTTTTAATGACTGTCCCCGTTTTACCAAGAGTTCTGAAATATTTTAACATTTTTGTCGATGGTATTCCCTATCAAGCAAAATGTGAAAGTGTCACCCTACCAAATTTGAATTTGGTCGTTGAAAGTTACCGCGGCGGTGGCATAGATAGCGCCATTGAAGTTGACCTTGGTCTTGAAACCCTCACGCTTACCATGACCATTTCTGATTGTTCACCAGAATTAATGGCATTGTTGGGACGCACCGATGTCGACATCTCACTGCGCAGTTCAATGCAAGCGCAAGGAACACCCGCAGAAGGGGTTATCATTACCATGAGAGGACTTTGCAAAGGCTTTGAAATGGCAGAATGGCAACCGGGAGGCAAAGCAACTTCTACAGCAACATTCACATTGCAGTATTTCAAATATGTCCAGAAGGACGTTGAAATTGTTGAGATAGACGTCCTAAACCTCATCAGAAAATTCAATGGCGTCAATCAATTAGCAGGTCATAGAGAAAACATAGGATTATAAAAATGACAGTACAAACAAGCATTACACATAAATTACTTGTACCGGTTACTTTTGAGGGAAAAGAGCACACCACAATTACCTTACGGCGCCCCAAAACAAAAGATGTGCAAGCAATCGACAAAAAAGAAGGCATAGAGCAAACAATCGCTATGATCACACGCCTTTCTGAATGGGCACATGAAGCGGTTGGAGAACTCGATATTAATGACTTGTCGAGCATTGGAGAGATTTTGGAGTCTTTTATCAAGCGGCGGGATACCTCGACTGGGAAACCGCCGCTAAACTCATAGCCGATATTGCCATTGTGTTCCATTGGTCACTTTCAGACATGATGGAAATGGAACCGCAAGAACTCATATTCTGGCGAAAACAAGCAGCAGAAAGGTATAAGACAAAATGAGTGAAAAAGTTGCTGATGCAAAGGTGAGATTGTCTCTTGAAGATAAACTCACCGCACCTCTCAAACATCTTCAAAAAAAATTCGATACATTGTCAAAAACACTCTCACATAGTTTGGGTATTCCGCGCTTTTCTGCTGCTGTCAAAAACATGACAAAAAGCCTTCATGGTGTTCAAAGTGCTCTTGGTGTAGCTGCAAGCCGTGCTTCAGTCTTTACCGGTGTCTTAGGGCTTGCTGGTGGTGGTCTTGTGGCAAGTTTGACCGCCGTTACCATGAAAACCATGCATATGGGCGATAGTCTTCACCATGCATCTCACCATTTAGGAATGAGTGTCACAGCCCTTCAATTATGGGGTGATGCAGCCGATAATTCAGGATATTCTGCCGAACTCTTTCAACAATCCTTGGCAACCTTAAATAGGCGTTCTGCGCAAGCATATGCTGGACAAAAAAGAGGCATGATGGGGTTTGAAGCGCTTGGTATTTCTGTCAAAAACGCTTCTGGTAAACTCAAATCAAACTCCGTTTTATTAGAAGAAATTACCGAAAAAATGAGTAAGATGAAAAATCAAGCACAAAGGCAGCGTATTGCTGCGCTGTTGTTTGGTGGAGATGGTAAAGAAATGGCTGCCATGCTTTCACAAGGTATGGCACCCATTAAAGAACTCTTTGCAAAGGCGCGGAAAGGAAAATGGCTGATAGGTGCCGATGTTGCACGCTATGCAGCAGATTTAAGCGACAAGCTTGGTGCCTTTAAGAAAAAAATAGGCGGTATTGCAAGCTTTATTGGCACGCGTTTCATGCCCGTGATCAATGATATGATTGATGCGTTTTCAAAGCTGATTGATGAAAACCGTGATCTTATCCAAACAACCGTGGCAAGCTGGGCTAAAACCTTAAAACAAGTCTTGCAAGATTTGCTTAATCCTACCTCTGATTTAAGAAAGGGTATCAGTGATCTCACAGAGAGGATTAAAGGCTGGTTTCGATGGCTAGAGCCATTGATTGGTGAAATAACCCTCTTAAAGATAGGTCTTGTCGCCCTTGGTTCATTTATTTTTGGTCCACTCATTGCCGCATTAGCAGCCGTAGGAGTAGCGTTTGTTAGCCTTGGCTATGCTATGATGACCACCCCTATTGGTTGGCTCATTGGCGGTATTGTAGCACTTGTTGTACTCTATAAATATTGGCATAAACTCAATGGCTGGATGGCTGCATCTTTGGCCGCAGTTGGAGCAGTTCTTACCGTGGCATTCATTTCGGCAATGGCACCGGCTACTTCTGCAGTTGCCGGTCTCGCGGTAAGTCTTGTCGCTTCACTTATTCCAGCAATAACCGCCGTTGGTTCTGCTTTTATATCGCTTGGTATCGCAATCATGACCACACCTATTGGTTGGATAATGGCTGGCATTGCAGCCCTTGTAGGTGCCGGATATCTCCTCTATAAAAATTGGGATACGGTCATGAATTTCTTACGCAATTTGTGGAATTCTTTGGCTAATTTATGCAGTAATGTTTTCAGTAAACTCTTTACACTCTTTAAAAACTTTTCACCACTCTCTTGGATTGCCAAAAAAATCAATGCATTGATTGAGTGGTTGTTTGGAGTCAATCTCATGGATGCAGGTGCCCATCTGATTGGAGGATTATGGGATGGCATCAAAAGCAAATGGAATGCTCTCTCCGATTGGTTTAGCGGCATGATTAACACATTAACCAGTTGGATGCCAAACTGGATGAGAGAAAAGTTAGGATTTAGTGCTACAATCGATAAAAATTCAACCCAAACCATTAAAACCTTTACCGATGAAACCAATGCACGAGCAAAAAGAATGCTTGAGACAGCAACTGTTTCCAATGCTCCATCAGGAAAAGGCAAGAGTGGTTTTAATACAGGCATAGTTGAAACAGGACAAATGCAGGCGACAAATGTAAAGGTTGAATCTTTCAAGGTTCCAGAACCCATTATGGTGCATAAACCAACAGAAGTGAACGCCCCCATAACCATTACAAATTTAAATATTTCAGGAGGAAATGGCTCTCCACAAGACATCCATGCCGCAGTCAGTCAAGCCCTTGAACGCCACGCTAAACAACAGCGCTTGGCTATCGCTTCTAGCCTTTCGGATTAAACATCATGATGTTAGCTTTAGGTGGTTTTATCTTTTCCATTGAAACAGCAGCCTATCAAGCCCTCGATATGACCTATAACATTCCATGGGTCGAGCAAGGGCGATTGAGGCGCAAGGCTGCTCTTCAATTACCAGCTGTTGCCAATGCGGAATTTTCTCTAACAGGTGTGATCTATCCAGACTTTAAAGGCGGTTATAGACAACTGGAATATTTACGACAAATGGCACATGAGGGACCTCATATCCTCGTAACAGGTCAGGGGAGGATTTTAGGCAAGTTTGTCATCCTTTCTGTCAAAGAAAAGCAAAGTGTTTTTCATCAAAATGGCAGCCCAAAAAAACAAGAATTTACCATCAATTTGAGAGAATATGGTGAAGAGCTATGAGTGATCTTTACATGACAAAAGAAGGCGATATGGTTGATGCCATTTGCTGGAAATACTACGCCAAGGGGCAACAAGCCCTTGCTGTTGAACGCGTTTATGCAGCAAATTTTGGTCTTGCAGACTATGGACCCATTTTAAAAGCAGGTATCACGATACTCTTGCCAACCCTCCCCTATCCTAAAGCCACACCGGTGATTAGAATTTGGGGCAGTCAATCATGAAACCTTTTTGCATCGTGATGGCAAATGGAGAGGATATTACAAGAACTCTCATGGACTATGTCTTATCGATTGAAATTACCGATGAAGCAGAAGACAAAAGCGACCGTATCACCATAGAGCTTGATGATCGCGCCCGTGAGTGTGATAACGGCTTTCTTGACATTCCTCTCATCGGGACAGTTATTTCCATAACACTTGGCTATGAAGGCGGTAAAAACCGCGATATGGGCGCCTATCTGATAGACGAAATCTCCGTAAGCAGTCCACCACAAACCTTAAGTGTTACAGGGCGCGCTGCCTCCATGAATACATCTTATCGAACACCAAAAAGCCAATCCTATCATCAACAAACCCTCGGGAGTATCATTCAAGAGATAGCACAGCGCAATGGCTATACAGCAAAAGTTGACCCTGCTCTTGCAAAAATTGTTGTGCGTCACATTGATCAAACGGTAGAAAGCGATATGGCTTTTGCCACGCGCCTTGCAGAAGAATATGATGCTGTTGCAAAACCCGTTGATGGCAAATTGGTGCTTGCCAAACGGGGTGAAGGCAAAGCCATCACCGGTGAAACACTCCCTATTGTTGTTATTCATGAGAAACATTGCATCTCTTGGGATTTTAAATACAGCGCGCGGGATGAAGCAGGTGCAGCCAATGGCTTAGCAACAGATGCGGGAGATGATCAAAAAGCCGCTGCTGATGCACGAGAACCAGAAGAAATTGATGATGATGAAAACTTTATCCATATGGATGACAGTGACAGAACAGCACCATCATCATCTGAATCGGAAAAAGCAGAAACAACACCTGAGAAAGAAGAGGAAGACAAAGAGAAAAAAGGCGGTGTTATCGCAAGCTATCATGATATCCGCACTGGTGAGAAAAAGGAAGTCAAGGTTGGTAAAGAACCTTTTCATGAACTCAAATATACCTACCATAACCAATCAGAAGCAGTTGCAGCCATTGCTGCTTATCGCAACAAATCATCGCGTGGGAAATCTTCTTTCTCATGTGATATTGGTGGTGATCCCTTTGTGCAAGCAGAAGCAAAGCTTGTTCAAGAGCCCCCTTTCCGCTCCTACATTCCAGCAGAATGGTGCATCAAAAGCGTCAAACACAAGCTTGATAAAACAGGTGGATATACAACAAAAATAGACTGCGAACTTTTTGATAAAACCCAAGAAGATGCTGCAAAAAACGTAGCAAATACCACACCAGACAAAGACGATACCCTTGATCCAAACGCCCCACCCAATGCATGTGATGAAGGAGACGGCGTCATCCATATGGATAAAGAAGATATAGAATAGATTATCATGATTTTCCGTAAAACACTGTTGTTTAGGGTTAGCAAATATTTACTATACTCAACGCTGATATCAAGTGTGTGGAACAGATCGTTCAAGAGGTTGTACAGCCAAGCGAAGCCCCATAGTACGCAGCAAAACATTTAAACTGCGGAGCTCTGGATTACCTTTTTCTGAAAGTGTCCGGTAAAGCTGTGTTGGATTCAGGTTGGCTGCTTTAGCGACAGCTTGAACACCACCATAGGCTTTTGCCATTTGACGAAGTGTTACAAGCAATTCCCCCTGATCACCATCTGCTAGGATTGCATCAAGGGTCGCTGCTGCTACTTCAGGATCATCATAGAATATTTCTGCCATCGCATCATCATGGTTACGCTCTTTCATTCTCGTACTCCTTTAATCTTCACGGTTTTGCCAATCACGCCAGCAAGCACATGCACGAGTGATATCGGTGTCTTGTGTTTTTTTAGTACCACCGCATAAGAGCAATAATACGGTCTTGCCAGACTGGGCATAATAAACGCGGTAACCAGGACCAATATTCATACGCAATTCATAGACACCATCACGAAGCGGTTTGAAATCGCCAAAGTTTCCTTGCTCTAAACGATTAAGACGGCGAATAATTGCAACTTTAGCCTGCACATCACGCAGCTTTCGCAGCCAATCAGTTATCAAGTCTTTGCCATCAGAGGTAAGGTAGTGACGTATTTCAAACATAATCTATATTCGTTTATAAACGAACATTTGTCAAGATGGAAAAAAATTTATTTTTAGATTTTCACTCAGCCTCACCTTGTGTGGGGCTTTTTTTATGGAGAACTTTATGCGGAAAATATCACAAGAAGGGCTTGCTCTCATACAACAATGGGAAGGCTTGCGCCTCAATGCTTATAAAGACGCCATCGGGGTATGGACCATCGGTTATGGACATACCAGCGCCGCAGGAAAACCTTTTGTTCACAAAGGCATGACAATGACCGAAAAACAAGCCGAAGATCTTCTTCGCCAAGATTTAAGACAATTTGAAAATACCGTTGAACAAGCGGTTCAAGTTTCCTTAACCGATGAACAATTCGCAGCCTTGGTCTCCTTTTGCTATAATGTAGGAACAAGAGCCTTTTGCAATTCGACCCTATTAAAAAAACTCAATAACGGTGAATATGAAGCAATCCCAACCGAATTACAGAAATGGACCAAAGCCGGTGGTAAGCGCTTGCAAGGTCTTGTCCACCGACGTGTCGCAGAAGCAGGCTTGTGGGCGAAAGGGGCGTTTGTTTCCTCCAACTATCAAACCGTAGAAACACAAGCACCAACAGGGCTTTTCAAAGCCGAAGCCATTGCACCAATTATTGGTTCTTTCTCAGGTCTTGGCGGCTTGTTGGCAGGCAATGGTCCAGTGCAATGGGCTCTTGCTACCATTATGGTTTTAGCCGCATGTGTTGGTCTTTTCCTTGTTGCCAAACGTTTTCAGGAGCACCGCCTATGATGTTCTGGATGAAAAAAAATCTCTTGCTCACAGGTGCGGCACTAGCCGCTTTTTTTATGGCTTTGGCCAAAGCTTTTACCCTTGGCAAAAAGAGTGAACAGCAAAAGCAAACAGAAAAAACTTTAAAGGCAGCAACAACACGGCTGGAGGTGGAAAATGAAGTTACTCAGAAAAGCGATGCTGATGTGCGCACTGCTCTCTCTCGCTGGTTGCGCGACAAATAAGTATGTCTCTTGTGTTGGTTGGTTGCCTATTTATTTAGAGAGGCAAGATGTTAACGTCATCAGTTCAAACTTAGCAAGAGATATCTTAAAACATAACACCCTAGGTGAACGTTTGTGTGGATGGGAACATGGCTAGAAGAAAAACAAGAGACGATATAGAGCTTACAGAAGCGGAAAAAGAAATCCTTCAAGAAATCATTATGACCTATAAAAGTGTAAAGGTGATGTCTCGTTATACGAAATGGATTGTACTGATTATACTCTTATTAGCGCTTGATTTTTCACGTATTATGGATGCATTAGTAAGTATTTTTACACAAAAACCAAATATCCGACTCTAAATACACTTTGAGACGTACAAAATTTTCTAGCCAATAGATTTTTAATTTTGCACGTCTCATGAAAGCGATCAATAATATTTTTACACATTTTACAGTGTTTTTTTTAAATTTGACACATCAAATTTCCCCTCAAAATAGCTAAAAAAATACGCAAAAAAATTTGTTAAAACTTTGCTCTAAAAAATCTGTTTGCATATAAGCTATTTCTACCTCATACAGCATTTTGATTGTTGATGATCAATGGCAAAACGGAGTGTTGATATTTAAGAGTTTTATTATACCTTTGTTTTTACAAAACGAGCTGTTTAAGCGTCTCTCGACACTTCTCTGAGTCATGACAGAACTCTTAAGAGAATACACCGGAATCCTATCATCTTTACAATTTTCACACCATTTCCCATCTTTAATTTTTTTATGGTGAAATCCTGATTGGATCATACAAGCATGAATTATCGACCATTCATGAAAACCTAATTTGCTATTGGCTATACTACTACTAGAAGGAGATAGCGCACCACACTCTAACAGTGCTTTTCCTACCTCAGTAGAATTTACACCTGGCTTTTCCCATATAACAAAGTATGTTGAAGGAGGCTTTGAGTAACATCCAGC
Organism: Bartonella sp. ML70XJBT; assembly: GCF_028618425.1. NCBI lineage: Bacteria > Pseudomonadati > Pseudomonadota > Alphaproteobacteria > Hyphomicrobiales > Bartonellaceae > Bartonella > Bartonella sp. ML70XJBT. Next base: position 33,095 of record NZ_JAQISX010000015.1, on the reverse strand, counting down.
CATATTTAATAAAGCTATGCAGCTTAATAATTTTAAAGTTTGTTTCATTTTTCCCCTTTTTTAATGGATTTATTGACTATGAGAAGGCTTTAAAGCCTGTTGATTAGATATTTGTTAATGACGTCGTAAAAGGGCACTGGGCGCTAACAAATACGGCGATAAGCCCATCCGTTACACTTTCCCTGCAAAGGTATTGTATAGTGTAACCACACCCGACAAAATCACTATATGCTACAAAGCATGTGATGAGTCAAAGTTTTTAAATTTCGGCGGGAAGAGACTATTTCGGTAATCTATCCGCTTATCGTTCGGTGTCTTTCAGGCACCTGATTTGACAATACACATCACAGGAATAATATCAAGTCGCTCCTGTTATAAATGCAGCCCACTGTTCCAAGAGAACATGTCGCTGTTCTAAAAAATCCGTTCGCATATAAGCTTTTGTCACTGAACTCCCAACGGAATGCGCAAGAACAGTTTCGGCAATCTCAAATGGTGTTGACGTTGTTTCTGCTATCCAGTCACGAAGACTAGATCTGAAACCATGGGGGCGATAAGTTAAACCACAAACTGTCATATATTTTGCCATGCTTGCATCAGAAATTGGCTTGCCGGTAAGACCAGAAAAGAGAAACCCTTTTTTCTCAAAAGGGAGAGATTTTTCAATCACTTTCAAAGCTTCATGACTTAATGGCACGCGAAAATCTGAAACTTTTCCCACAATACCCTTCATATTTTCTTTTGGTATAGTCCATATCTTTTTATCAATTTGTTCAAGGCGCAAATAGCGCAATGGATATGACCGTACCCCTGTCAAAATAAGAAGCTTCAAGGCTAAATTTGAAAGGATATTATCATCCAAGCTTTGATAAAATGCCGGAACCTCTTGCCATGGCATAGCAGGAATATTTGTTGATGTAGTACGGGGCTTTCCTAAAAGAGCACGTGCTTTCATACAAGCTTGTAGATCAACATCTAAACCAAGAGCCGCAGCATATTTCAAGCAAATGTTAATACGATTAAGTGCTTTTCGTGCTGTATCTGCTTTTTCATGCCAAAGGGGTGAGAGAACATTGCGAATGATATTGGCTGTTAATTTTTCTATAGATAAGCTACCTATCTGCGGTATGACATGTAATTCTAACGGAGAAAACCAACGCCCATTTTTGCCTTCATTTTTTAATTCGGCTTTTTTACTTTCAAAAGCCGCTTTTGCAATCTCACTGAATATGTTGCTTTGCTGTTTTAAGACGGTTTGTTCTCGAAAGACAATAGGATCATTGCCTTCTTTAAGAATAGCACTATAATGCTTGGCAAGTTCGCGCGCTTCTTTTAGAGAAAGTCGTGCGACTGAACCGAGTCCCATTTCACGGCGTTTGTTGTGGTATGTATAACGAAAGAACCAAGAGCGTGTATTGTCTTTTCTAACATTCAACCACAGCCCTGCCCCGTCACAATATTTACCCTGCGGAGACGTCTTTACGAATGATGCTGATAACCGATGAATCGCCCTCACTTAACGTCCCCTCTCGTCCACCTTTTCAAGCATTGCTCGTCCACCTTTTTTGTTCCACCTTTTAGACCACCTTTAATTTCTGATTTGAGATTTTTCCTTTAATTCTTAATTTTTTTATTGGAACATAAAAAACTATACACATCAATACGCTCTTACACATCTTTATATACTTTGAATCTTGTTGATAAAGCCTAGCTAGCCTCTTCCGGGCACCATCTGTTTTTTATCAACAGTAACTTTTTTATTTTATATACATTCTTTTCTGTGAGAGCCATGCCAATAAACATAAGGGCATAGGATTTTTTAACACGTCCCTCAGTTATTTAAAATCAAGACTTCTTTTGAAGATATTTTGCCATTCTTAAAGCCTAAAGGATCTACACTTCTAAAAAATCAAAATCTTTAAAGATCTCTCTAAAGCAGCATGCTCTTTTTATTGCGTATAATTTGTTATTTTTAAACGTACGGGATACGAAAATAAAATTGAGAAAATAAATTTTTTTAACATACCTCTACAGAGTCTGTTCTAGACAGATTCTAGTAATTTTTTGAGTGCTGGGAAGCTCTCTTGAGTCAAACCATTTAAAACACTCATACACGTGATAACAATTTCATGTTGCAACAGAGTTAGAAAGTTTGATTGTGGAATTCTTTCGAGAAAAAGAGACCTATTTTCTAAAAAGAAAAGCCCTTTCTTGATCTAAGAGCTCTATGATTTTGGCTTCCATACCAATATAGGTATAGACTTTTACCAATCTCAACAGAAGATAAAATGCTAAAGACACATCTGAGTTTTATTTTTGAACCTTCTTTTTTTATTCTAGCTAAAAACATGAAACAATCTATTCAATCATCAGTATGACACATCTCCATGCTTTAAAACGGGTACTACAAAAAAATTTGAAACCCTGTACCGCTTTTATTATTCTTTCTCGAATAATCCCTCGAGTGCCACATCTCGTTCTTTAGTCACTTCTTCTAATTCTGCCACAACCTTTTTATACAATTTTGAACGCTTAAAAAAAGAATAATAAAGCGTGATAATTGCTATGTTTAAAACACAACTAATAATTATTGTAGCGAGAAAAAACAATATTATAAAAACCGTCATTTTTTTCTCCTTTTTTGTGCTGTAAGTGCTTTATCTCGCTGCTCAAAAGTATCTTCTAATTGTTGAAGTGTTTTTTTCAATTTCTTTGTCAATCGTATGTGTAAAATTAAAATAATCGGAGAAGCTATAGAAAAACATAAGAAAATGAATACGATAAAAATGCATATAAGAGTAAAAATATCAAACTCTCTATCGGCCTCACCCAACATCCGGATAACAGAACCTAAAGCCATATTGATTATAAATATGCAAAAGATTATTTTATAATCCTTCGATGAAAGTTCCATAGCTTCTTTAAACGCTAAAACTCTAGCTTCTGTGTCAAATGCTAAAGAGACTCTCGAAACTTTATGATCTGGATTTTGAAGTGTCTCATGCAATGGTTATGTTTCTTTGGTCGTGTTTCTTTTCATGCTGGTCTCATTTGATTCTTCATTTTCGGAGTGTGTTTCTCGCGCCTTTCCATATCTTTTCCATCTTTCTTTTTCCGCTCTTTCACAATTCCTGTTACACAAAAAACAAAGAGTCCCTATAGTAACCATAACGGATATGATGAGTACTATCGCAAATTCCACCGTTTATTCCTTTTTCAATGACATCGTTCTTGGATCATCTCATGCATTCTTCCCCATCGCATCAATGAACAACCTTCTGTTTCCTTATCGCGATATTTTTTTCAAACTTTGAAGTTTGTTGTTTAAACGATCAACTTCGTGATCGAGCCTTTCAAGTTCTTTATTGAGTCTATCAATATGCCCATGATGTTTAGAAATCACTTCTAAAGTATGTAATGACTGAGACTGATCCTTAAGCTGATCAACTTTGTTTAAAACGCGAAAGGCTTCTGTTCTTTTCTCAACATGCTCAAATAGAGTAAGAACCTTCTCAAGCCGCTCAAAAATTGCAGCGTTTCGTTTTTGCGTTATCTCATATTTATAAGTAAGCTGTTTGTTGTTTGGCATCGTTTTCAGCAACGCCAAATAGAGTTCCTGCTGTTCAAACGCACTTCTCTTCAAATCCTCTACCGCTATCCCTAATACCTTCATTGTATCATTCCATCCCCGTTGCGCATTTTGCCTTTCAAACTCAACGGAATCCAACCTCTGAACAGCCTCATCCCGCTCCTTAACGACTTGGGAACAAAATAATTTATCCACGCCCGTATAACCATGCGAGGAGGAAACAAGATATGTCAGCAAAAATATGATAAGCAATAAGCTTTCTCTCAACAAATTTTTTTTTGTAAACATTTTTCTATTTTCTCGTACAAAATACCTTAAAATAAATACCTAAATTCTCATCAAAAGATTCGAATTGAAATTTATTCAATCTCTTTAGAGTAATCTACGATAAAAATAAAAAGGATAAATTACACAAAAAAATAAATCTATAAAAACTAATTTATTCAACAGAGTATTTATAAACTTTTCTGTTTAGCTCTATATAACCATGGAAAAAATTTAATCACTTTATACATGAATTAACAAAGGACTATAATACTATAAATCACTCAAATTTAATATTTTAATTAATAATTATACTTCCCCCATAAAATGGAGCATATATAAAAATGGATAAAAATAATCAATGGTCTTGAATGGTATAAAGATTACTTTTAATGTGGATTTGTTTTTTATCCGCAGCCATAAAAAATGCGTTTTTTACAAAAATTGAAGTTTATTCATTTGCTATAGTATATTTTATTGCTACATTTTTTAGGTTAATAAGGATCATAGAGTGTTATCCTGATTTTCTCTCAATACTCATCTATAAATACTTTTTGTAAAAATATTCACTTTACATCATAAAAGTCATTGACAATAATTACTTTTTTACATCCTTACTCTCTCACTTAAGTGATGAATATGAGTTATGAAAACATACATTAAAGGGGGGGAAGTCATAGTCATACAGAATGTAACTAATGGCTAAAGAAAATTCTTTTCCCTAGAATCATTTTCTAGGGAAAAGTTGGTTTGATCTATAAGTGGGGAGGAAAAATGAAACAACAATATATTTTAGGAAAATACACACGTGTTGTTGTTCGTGAAGAAATGCTATTTTCGGTGCTGGTTCAAAACAGTTCATTATCAATGATAAGAAATTTTGGGATAATTTAGTCCTTATTGCAGCACAATGGATCAAAAAAAAGACTCTGTAGATGAGGTTTATAATTCACTATCGTCTGTTATGCTAAAAGAAAATTTTAATCGTGCGTTTAATTTTCTTGTTTCTAATCATTTTCTTGTCCAAGCTGATTCTTGTCCAAGCTGAAACATCAGACAATATTCTCAATAATCGCTATTCGAGAAGTCATCTCCATTACCAAAGTTATGGTATGCATCCAGCCTCCGTTCAGCATACTCTTTTGCAAAAAAGTGTCGTCATTTTAGGCCGTGGTGGGATTGGTAATCATGTATCAGCAATGCTTGCAGCCTCTGGTGTTGGGAAATTGACTCTTGTTGACAATGATGTAATCGAGTTGACCAATCTTACCAGGCAAATTCTTTTTACTGAAGAAGATACTAGGTCTTCCGAAAACAAAAGTTCTTAAGCGTGAACTGCTACGAAGAAACAGCCAAAGTGAAATTCATGAATTACAAATGTTGATGACTGAAAAAGAGGATATTAAAAAGCACCCCAAAGCTGATTTATGGATTATTTCTGCTGATTCTCCTGATCAGCTAGGAGTATGGATCAATGAATGGTGTGTAAAAAATAAACAAGCCTATATAAATTCTGGTTATGTTAATGATATAGCTGTCTTTGGTCCATTTTACATACCTGGGCAAACTGGTTGTTACGCATGCAGCTCATCTATAGGCAATCTTCCAGCAAAAAGTGAACATCTTATTTATGACGCTTGTGTTATGATTAATAATAACTTCAAAGTTGCTACATTTCCTCCTGTGAATGCTCTTTCAGCCGCCATGTGTGCCAACGATGCTTTTAAATTTTTGGGTGGTTATGGAAGCCTTCTTTCCACTGATCAAAGCGTGGGAATATGGAGCAGCCAGCTCTTCATAGAAGAACGCTCTCTCAAGAAAAATCCTCACTGTAAGGTTTGTGGAACAACATAAATGAACAGACCACGCACCCTTGCTCTCACCTATGGTTCCTATAATGCCGTACGCATGCTCATTGGTGTCTACCATGCGATTTTTTTAATGTCGATGGGGGTGAGTCTCGCGCAATTAGCACTACTTCAAGTTGTCTTTTCCACAACTATTCTCCTGCTTGATTTTCCTTGCGCTGTTTTAGCAGACAGATATCGACGTAAATATTCCGTTATAGCTGGTGTCTTTATGACGGGAGTGTTTTATCTTCTCTGCCTTCAAGCCCCTAATATGACGGCGCTCATTATTGCACAAATTCTCTATGCAGCAGGCATTTGCATTATTGTTAGCGCCATTGACGGATGGATTTACCATTCTCTTGGTGATAAACACGATCACTTTTCGCATTATGCGCATCTTTATTACCAAGTGAACTCTTTCGGGAGTATTTTCAGTGGAATTGTAGGCATTGGAACGATTTATTATTCTGGACAATATTTTATGGGATATATTATCTCATGCCTCATGATGGGATTTATTTTTTTGGTTTTCCTTATTGTTCCTGAAGAAAAGAAATCGGTGATTGAAACACACAAAACAAAGACAATCTTACACAATGCCAAGGAAACGCTCTGGATCTTTCAAAACACCGTGGGAGGAGCATGGTTTATTTTCCTCATGTGTCTTTTTAGCGCTGGAATTCAGATTATTTATCATTTTTGGCAACCAATTATCCTTGTAGGGGAAAAAATTGATCACCTCAATGGCTCGCAAATGTTAGTCCTTATGTGCTGTCATATTGGAGCCTTTTCAGCACAGTATTTTTCAAATTTACTGATGTCTAAGTATCATGTCCTTGATAAAAAATATAAGAATTCTATCAAATATTTTTCCTTCTTTTCTTCTCTGATGTGCATCGCGCTTTATTTTTTCGTTCATAACAATCAAACAGTTGCATCAGTCATTGCGTTCTCTTTAATCCATGGATTTATTTGCACTGTCCCGATAGGAGCAAAAAGCTTATTTTTCTCAGAGCTAAACCAAACACAAACGCAGCATATTTCTGGTGTTGTTGGTGCTGTATCTTTTAGCGGCAGACTATTTTCAATTACCGTATTAAGTATTATTTCTTTTCTTCCTGCAAAAGTTTCACCATCTTATTACCTCATCTTACCGACCATTACTTTTTTCACGTGTGGTTTGGTCATCATGAAATGGATAAAACACTCTCAAAAGTCTTGATGAGCGGAAAACCATGAAATTATTACCCACAAAGTTTTTTTCTAAAAAAATTTCTTCTAAAAGCAATCAAGGCTTCTTTTGCCCCTTGATGCATCGAGCTTTCAACAGACAACATCTCCATAACGCAATAATTTATAACGATCATCGACCGAACTCAAATATCGTAAGGTTTTTCAAATCTATTTTATCTTGAATCAATCAAAATCATTTTCCTCCACATCATAAGCGGAAAGAGCCTTATGGGTAAAAACGATTTAGAAAGGAAAGAAGCCTTTTATGAACGCTCAATGCCAAGTCTGCTAGCAACATGGAGATAAATATATAACAAATATACAATATGCACCTTGCTTCTTCATAAGTATAAAAATGATATGCTCTGTAAGCTTTATATAATTCACAGAAGCCTTTGCGTTCTATCCCATTCACAGGTTTCATAGCGAAATAAACTTGAAAGTGCTAAGAGAGATATCTTTAAAACCAGTGCATAAATTGGTAATATTCGTATTATATTAAGGGTGTAATCCCAAACAGAATAGACAAAACGTAATCCCCATGATTTTCATTATTTCACGGACACAACTGTTAAAGATTTATGAAAGTTGTAAAGGTTGAATTCATAAGGTGATGAGTGATGATAAGAGGGATATTTTTTCTCTAGTTGGCCTATAAAAGCTGATACAATGGTTAAAACAATAAACTATCTTAAATATTTATCTTAATATACGCCGCTGTGTTAGAAGTCTATATTGATTGACACGCCATAGAAAAAGCAAAAATTTAAGCAAACAACATTATAAAACAACAAATATGCCATCAATAGATTGGAGAAATATAGGGATATAAAACACTTTGTGGAACAATATCCGTAATGCATCTAACTTGACGCCTACTTAATTCTTATAAGCGTTCGTGCTGCTTCCTATATTTATACGTGCTGCTTCCTATATTTATAAAAATCCACAGGCAATACTTCACTTAAAAATATGAAACGTCAATGTGAAGACAGGGCTTTTCCTTGCCTTAATCAATAGAAACATTCGAATTTTTGAAACAAGGTCTTTGACTTTCTCACAATATTTTTTCCACAACCGATCTAATATCCGTTAATACAAATTGGCATAACGATTTTCATGAAATCGATTAAGTTTGAAGCATCTCTTATTGGTTTTGCTTTAATTTTCACCCTTAGAAAGCTGTTTTTGTCATTTGTTTCATGAAATATAGAAAGCCGCAGGTATAAAAAAATCAACACAAAAATTAAGAAAAAGGATTAAGAAAACAAGTAGCAATACGCGCGGCTCATGTAAACACTAATAAGGTTTTGCGAGTAAAAGCACTGTTTAGCTGAACTGAAAATAAAAGAGCATCGCTCTCTATCAAAACAATTGATAGAAAGTATCTAACAATAGAAACAATTAAAAAAACAACAAAAAATTGGGGTAGGATAAAGAGAGAGATAAGTTAAAAGAACCAAAGAAAGCAAAATTTCCTAACTTATTATATAATATACTGATTTTACTGAATAATGGCGGAGAGGAAGAGATTCGAACTCTCGAGAGCCTTTTGAGCCCTACTCCCTTAGCAGGGGAGCGCCTTCGACCACTCGGCCACCTCTCCAAGGAGAGGCATAAATGGTATCAATAGAAAGTTCAAGACATTTTCTATTTTTTTCCCAACTATCTGAAATTTTTTCTTGATTGACTCCATAGGGACCCCAAATTAATGAAATAAAAATTGTGTCTTTTTTATCACATCTTCTCGAATAGTACATGGATACATTACAAAAAGTTCATTTCATATTTGAAACTCTCAAAATATTAGTATAGCTAGAATGATGAGTACCGCGTATTTTACTTATGCCTTTGTCTTTGATGCATTAGGCAAGGATGTTCTTTAGAAGAAAATTAAACGGACCTTGGAGATCCCATATGAATATTAAATCCCTCTTTTTAAGCTCTACAGCAGCTTTTTTAGCAATTTCTGGAGCACATGCTGCTTCAAAAGTTGTTGCCGAACCTGAACCCATAGAATATGTTCGCGTTTGTGATGCCTACGGAAAAGGATATTTCTATATCCCTGGAACAGAAACCTGCATGCGTTTATCAGGAAGTGTTCGTGCTGATTTTGTCGGCGGTGGTAATATTGATGCAACCACCGAAGCTGAACTAAACAACAAAAGAAAAACCTATGGCTCATCATCGCGGCTCACCCTTGTTTTTCAAGCCGCTTCTGAAACAGAAATGGGAACTCTTCGTTCATATGCGAGAATTTTCTCAAGCTGGGGAGATGGTAAAGATAAAGCTGGAGCGAAGCTTTCAGCTGCTTATATTGAGCTTGGTGGATTTCGTGTAGGTCTTGATGATAGCATTTTCAACAGCTGGACTGGTGGTTATGGAAATGTTCTCAATGATGATAGCATAGCGCCTGCCGGTACAACACGCACCAATTTTATTTCCTATACCTTTAACGGTGATGCCGGCTTTTCTGCTATTATCGGAGTTGAAGTGGGCAATGATGCTGATTCCCTTCCTTACGCAAAAGAAGCAAAAGCAATAGGAGACAGCTATATTGAGAAAGATGGGAAGCTTATTCCTATCACAGAAGATACTCTTCCAAGTAAAGCAATTAAAAACTACACCCCTAATGTGGTTTTGGGTATAAAGTTTATGCAAAAATGGGGTGGTTTTTCAGCCGTTGCCGCATATGATGCTTACTACAAAAAGTGGGCTGGCAAAGTACGTGCAGATTTTAATGTTAACGATCGTTTCAACCTATGGGTAATGGCTGGTTATAAAAATGGTGTAGATTACTACACAGAAAATGCAGATGGTGAGTTATCACGACGCAGCACAACGATCTATGCAAACTGGGGTGGTAAATGGGCCGCTTGGGCCGGTGCCACTTACAAACTCACGCCAAAAGCGGATTTGAATGCTCAAATTTCTTATAGTGCTGTAAAAACCTTTGCAACGTCTGTCAATATTGCATACACGCTGGTTCCAGGTCTTGTGATTACACCTGAATTGACCTACGTTTCTTGGAATGATGATCGCGTTATAAAGGATGCACATGATAATGAAAAACCTTTCTTTCATGGAAAAAGTGCGTTCCAAGGTATGATCCGTTTACAGCGTTCATTCTAATTTTATTAAGCTAAGCTACAGATTTGAAAAACTGGCGACATAAGTTGCCAGTTTTTATTTTTGCAATCAAATATCATGAGCAACTTTTCCGGATACTTATTTTCTCAATCCTTCTGACAAAAATGACTTAATTTTACAAAATATTATCAAAAAGTTAACCTTATAAGCTTGATAAAAACAACTTCATACGGTTTTTACCCGTCCATCAATTCAAACAATCTCTTCCTTACTCTTTAAAACGTGCCATCGATTGCCTTATTACCCAATTGATCTTTTTTTTGGTAAATTACAATCTAACCTTTGTAATTTAAGGCATGATCTTCTCAGATAAGTTCTACCCTGAATATTCAGTTTAACTGCACTGAACAAGAAACCTCACGCCTCTCAAAGCACAAAAATACCTACCAACATCAGTTTGTAAATAATTCAATTGCTCTGGGGAGGAACTTGAAGGGGATCTTTATGATTCATTTGTATAAGAGGCTACAGACAAGTCCCATCCTAAATATTGGCCCATCTTTATTTTTAAAATACTTCAATTTAATTTTGTATTCTTTATATCTCTTGTATCTTGACCTTCAATGATGGTATTTTACAGCATAATAGAATAAAACATTGAAGCAAGACAGGATATTGATTTATAATGATAATTTACCTTTATTCAACTTGAATAAGAAAGCTGAATACCATCAGATTCTCTCATTCCCAATTCCTCTATGTTGTCATAGAAAAATTATTTCCTTACTCGTCACAAAGAGGATTGGCAATAAAAGCTGAATAAAAAAGAACGACAAATACCTATGAATCATTTCAAATGTCAAAGACTGTCGTGCAATATTAAAAGGGAGAAAAGTGTAGAATAGTGCCGGCTTTCTCTTTTATTAAGCATAAGAATAATGATGCACAATAGACGATATATCTCCACAGAAAATTCTATACTCTTTACGAATACCGTTAATAAAATATGTGTGTGATACACACCAAAAAAAATCTAAAACAAACAGGTAAACACGCAATAGAAGTCCTTTTTGTTTGAGGCATTCTATCTTGCATGATCCCATTATAACAACATCTTAACTTTGGATGCTTTTAAAGGAATAAGAAAAAGAAACAGTAAAACTTCATCTCTATAAACCATAAAGTCTTCCTTAGAGTTATGTTTCCATAAAACGCCTTATACCAACATACAATTTTCAAAACGATAAACACTCTTTTTTATATGAAACCAATCAACAAAAACAAGCGCTCACACGTCATCATAAAATACCTTTTAATTCAAACGAACTGAATTCACGAAAAATATTTATCAACCAATGCATAAAGAATTGCCGCTGTTTCAACATCAAGAATCCCATCATAGTTCTCTTGACGAAAATGAAGTTGAAAAGCTCGAATTAAATTTTTATATCCTATTTCAGTAGATGCCGCTGAAATATCATACCCATAACATTTCAGCTTTGCCAAAGCCTCCTCCTTAGATGGAAAGCTTTTAGAAAATTGTTCTTGATAGTGATTTTTGGGCTCATCATCATACCATGCCCCTATCCCGACCTTATAAAGTTCTTTCCACGGAAAAGCTGCTCCGGGATCACTTTTTCTTCCAATAGCAATATCGCTATGCCCCACAACATCCGTTGGCATAATATCAGGATACCGTTGAAGAATATTCAATGCAAGCTCTTTAACGGCATCAATTTGTATTGGATTATAAGGAGGAAAATTAAATTCCTCACCATGATGATTCATTAAATCAGCGGTCTCGTCTGAAGACTCAGAATAACCTGTTGCTAAATTAACGATTTCAATCCCAATAGATGTATCATTGAGATGACTATGCCCAGACCATGCGCTAACACCCGCATGCCACGCACGCTCGTTTTCATCAACCAGATTAAAAATACGCATATCCTTAAATCCAGCCTCACGATATGTCTGCTCTGAAGGGTCAGGAATAAGATAGTGTGCACTAACCTTTTCCCCTGTAAGGGCCATGACCGAGGCTTTAAAATCAATAGACGTATAATGCATGACAAGAAAACGAACCCGGCGATTAAAACTCTTAACAGAACGATAACTGTTGTAATCAATCCGATACATAAAAGCCCTTTCTTTTTTGCACTAAAAAAACACCATGTATCACAACAGAGAGGACACAACCCGTTGAAAAAATTGCAACGAACCTTCTATCAAGATGAATTACGTCAAAAATTTGTTTACCGACAACATCAACAAACGCACCGTATCAAATATTTTTCACAAAAATTCTCTCACAATGATCAATTGAAAAGAAAATAAAAGTGTTAAACAATCATTTCTTAAATCTTCACATCTTACAGAAAAAAGAACTGTTCCTGCTATCCCATTGGAAAACATTTTCTCAAAGCGGGCACTCAACTATCATGCAATCTAAATAAAAGCATAAAGGAAACACTTTATGAATTTTTTACAGCAAGTTAAGACCAAATAACTAAACAGCACATATTCGCAATCAACACTTCACGGAATATATTTTTCAATAAAATTTATAAAGCTGTTCTGTCAATGATACTGTTTTCTGTCTTTTCACAATATCTCTTTCTGATTTATAAAAAATAACGATTATTAAAAACGCTTGGGGAACACAAAATCTCTGAATTTTCTTCATATGCTCCGAATGAAAGATAACATCTTAATTTACAATGACTATTAATCTTTTTTTTTGCATTTTAGATAGAATAACCAGATAAATCCTCTTCTATTGAATTAATCAAAAACCATTTATTTTCACATCAAAAGCAGAGATTAATTGCAGAGATTAATGGCTAGATAAAAACAACATCGTATGATGCATGTATCTCATCCTCTTAATCTAAAGAGCAAAATCTATTGGAACATTGTGCGCTAGAAAAGTGACACCGCGAAAATCCAATCCAGCACATAGACCTTCAATATTTTTTTGATAACATAAAAATGAAAAGGCCGCTAAAAACCAATGATGTATCTTACGGAATATTTATCAGCAAACAGACTTAACTTTTAGCACGAGAGAAGAACGGGAAAAAGATATAGAAATCGACGCTCTCTTAAATGAGGGACAAACTCTTTTGCTACGTTTCCTTAACGGGGAACAACTGCAAGCAAAAGAGCATCGCATTCAGTAATTTTTACCAAATTTTTTTACCAAATTGCTTAAGGAAGACACCCCCCCTTCATGTTTTCAACATTCCCATCTTATACCACCATAAGTGAATTCAATGAACAACTTTTATGGGCTCTAAAACCTTCAATGCCCCTCGTGGATTTCTGGTCCCCGCCCATTACCCAAGAGCACAAGAACTTTCTTTTTCATAATCCCTCCATCCATTCGCTAACGATTGCATTCGTCATAACAGGATTATCATCCCATAAACACGTACCAGCCCTAGAAATTATTCGATATTTATGATTGACACATTGACTTTTTGTTTGATTATCAACCGTTGCAAGTTGCGATTTTTCACCCACCAACGCTAAAAACTTGCCCGTATATTTAACAATCTCATCTCTAGCATCCAATGCCAATAAGAGTTTAAATCCTCTTGTCATCCGTTCAATGGCTATGCTTTTTTGATCTTTCGGAATTTCTAAGGCAACTCTTTTTTTAATTACGCCATGAGAATGCATAAAAACATTGAGTGTTTCCAAAGCTCCCGCCAAATCATTATTTTCTAAGTGTATCAAAATATCTCCAAGGCGCCGTTGCAAAATCTTATCTGGATAGCCAGGTGCATTGACAGCAAGTACAGCCCGAACATTAGGAAGCCGTGATGCCAATATTTGTACCAACATTCCAGCCATAGAAAATCCTACTAGCAGCGCAGGTTTTTTAAAATATTTTTCGAGTTCTCCTATCATAAAAGATAAAGTTTCGACAGCAGAATGATTGAGAAAATGAGAACTCTTAGGAAAAAGCGAGAGTGTATCCAGCAGTGTTACTTGGAATCCTTTTGTCGCGCAAAGCTTTGTCAAAGAAGCACAAAAAGCCCCCTCATCCCAAATGGGCATGACAGGAGAAAGAATAACAACCGGACAGCTCATTGATCAATCGCTTCTCTTGCTTTTAAATAGGGATTAGAGTCAAAATTCTTTCTCTTAAATGTCATAAAAATACAAAGGTATGTTGAAACTTTACGTCTCCCCCATAACAACTTATTTGTTAAATTCAAACGAAGTTTATGATCAATTTTACCTACTCGATCAAACAACTGAATAAAAAAATCACTCAATAACAGAGTTCCAATCGTGTAAATCATCAGAAATATTTCTGCATAATACTCTCTATCATTTTACTCAACTTATTTCTGAGGTCATAAAATGACGCGCTTTTTGAATATAAATGATAAAACCAATCATGCAACACACTGCTAATAAAGTTGCCATAGCCCGCGGGCTATGACCAGACATCTTTCCAATAACCGCCGCACTGAGTGCTGCACTTCCCAATTGCAAAGAGCCCATAACACCAGAAGCCGCCCCCGCCGCTTGTGGATGTGAGGAAATAGCCAACGCTGTGCCTAAAGGTAATAAAAAACCATTGCCAAAAGTAAGAACAGCAATCGCCATAAAACTTGTCACAAGGGGCCATGGACTTAGATACATTTGCAAAGCAAAAAGCACACCGCCTATCACAAAAATAACGTACCCTCTCCCCACAGTCTTTTCCATAGACTCGCGTTCAAAAAACCACCGCGCCAAAAAATTTCCCAAAATATAGGGTAATGACACACCAATATAGCTATAACTAATATGTATCGGTGATAAACCCAAAGTCGTGAGTAAAAAAGGCGATTCCACAATATAAGCAAAATAGGCCGCGTAAGAAAAACACGGAATAAGTGCATAAAAAATAAATTGTTTATTTCTGAGAACAGCCCAATATACCTTCATAAACCCTATCGGAGAAAAAGGTTGTCGTTTTTGAACAGGCAAGGTCTCAGTGAGCACAAAATAACAGAGCAAAATGGTCAAAAATATAAAACCACTTAAAAAGATAAAAGTAGCTTGCCAATGAAAAATTTCTATCAAAAGTCCACCAATGAAAGGTGCAAGTGCTGGCGACATACCAATAAAGGGAAAAACAATTAAGTAAAGTTTTCCTGCTGCTTTTTTATCCAACAAATCATTGATAATAGCACGGCTTAAAACAATTCCGGCACAAGCTCCAAGACCTTGTAAAAAACGCAAGATAAGAAAAGCGTGAATATTAACCGTATAAATTACACTTATCGTGGTAAACAACCATAGAAACAAACCAAAGAGAAGTGTTTTTTTACGCCCAAAATTATCACTCAATGGTCCATAAATGAGCTGTCCAAGTGCCAAAGCAAACAAAAAAATCGCCACCGCACTCTGAATCTGCGATTCAGTAACTTGGTAATATTGGCGCATTTCTCCAAGTGCCGGAAGAAAAATATCTGTAGAAATCAAACCTCCGGTCGACAAACACACAATAAGTATAAGAAATGGTAATGTATATTTACGATTCATAAATAAAATCACAATTTTAAAGTTAGAGATTAATTAATATTTAATTGAAAATAAAAATATAATGATATCTTTTTCTTATATAGATAAATAATAATGATTAAAAGTGTTATTATCTTACCTTATGAACTTAAATTTCTATTATTTTTTTTATAAATAAAATTCTATTCTCTATGCTTCACATACAAAAATTGAATCCATGAAGCATCTTTCCTTTACACACACTTTGCCACAATCCTCCGCTGCTTTTTCCATTGATAGCATAAGAAAAAGCAAAACCCCTCTTCACAGTAGAAATCACACTTTTTATACATGATCCAACAAAGTTGATCAATAAAATGCAAAGCAGAAAAACAACCTCTGACGCCTCCACCCCAAAATCGCTATGGTATAAACAGAGCAACAATTTAAAGTCCCTATCAACATAAATCATTATTGTAAAGAGTTTAACTCTATCAGCTCATAGAGTATAATGAGACTTCTGCAAAACACCTAAAACCCAATATATTACACTTATTTCATAAAACTTTCTACTTAAGATAAAAAAATCAAAAAACTGTATAACTTATTGACAAATATGATATAGTTAAAAATTATTTAATTTACCTATAAGAGCTGTAAATGTGCATAATAAAAATAAAATCTATTCCGTTATTGGTACCTCTACAGTTGAAGGAAAAACATATACAGAGATCAGTTTACGGCGTACAAAAGTTAAAGATTTAGAATTGATAAGCATAAAGGAAGATATCAAGCAAACAATAGAAATGATTGCCTCTTTTTCGGGATGGTCTTATGATATGATCAACAAACTTGATAAGCGCGACTTTTCAAATATCAAAGATATTTTGGATTCCTCATTAAAAGAAGTGTTCGACAAAATAATCAGAATTAGTAACAATCTGGAAATGGCTTTAAAAAATCCATTCACAAACTACCTTAAAAATTTTAACCATGAAATAAAGAACCTAAAAATATACATGGGAAAAATAATGAGTGTCTGTATTTTCAACAACATCATATCGGAAAAATGCAAAAACAGTTTTTATAAAGATATATTTAAAACACAGAATATAAAAGACATAAAAGAGGAAATCTTTAGCGACTATACACCAATAACAGCACGTACCCCTTCTAATACACAGATTCAAATAAACATTATAAATTATGGTACCTTCGTACAAAATAGTCCATCAGGAACTATGCATATTACATCTTATCAAAAAGGTGAAGACAAAACAAAAAAATCAACGTTGGATATAATCTTAAAATCGTTAGACATTGCCTCAAAAATTTTGAATCTGCCCTCTTGGTGTTGGGAGTTTTTACTCAAAAGATTAAAATAGTTTTTCGAGCATTATTGCTAAGTAAAAAAACAAGGAGGAAAACGTACAATCAAACGATCTTCTCTCTTCTTCACTTATCTCAGCTTTTAAAAGCTTTTCAAATTGAAGGGTATCAATATTATTGATCATCAATAACATACTATTCGTCATAAAAACAGCGCATAAAAACGAAAATTATAGCGACCATGATTTCTTAGAAAAAAGCAAACAACAACGATAAAATTTTACTTTTTATCCTCAAACACAAGGAATGATCAATCAATATGCGCCTAAAACATCAATATCCCCCTTGATGGTGCTGATTATATGTTGATCAAAACATTATCGTAAAAACACTCTTTTTAAATTTTCCAACAGAGCCCTAATAAAACAAGCCTATATCATTATTTTGCACAACCAGAGCATAATGTAAAAAACGTTCAATCTGTTTGCACCTTAGACGCTCAACAAAAGACTCCATGAATAGCTCTAAACAAAAACTTCAAACGCAAATAAATCTTCTGATGATATATAATCTTTTGCTTTGGTTAATTCGTTTTTTTCACCCTAAGAGGTCCAAAGAGCATAAAAAAACCTTGGCAGACAATTGAGATCTTGCAGCATTGCCCCCACACACAGCCTACAGCAAAAGCAACAACTTGAACAGCTTCTCTCTCCCACACAACACGAGGTGCAATTAAAAATTATGCTGTCTCATAAAATCTCATAAGAGATAAAATGATCACACGAACACATCTTTCCTCAAGCATAAATTAGATCTTTAGAATTTGTACATTCAACATTTTTCCTCTCATAAAATATTGCAGTGTTTTTCTATTCATTTTAGCTTCTATCCGTCTCTGTGGGAACATAATGGATCAACAAGCATTCTATCTCCAGCATCATTCAAGGAGATAAAAACATGGAAACCCGCATTCCTGAAGACACACCCTTCGATACGCATTTTCTAGGAGAAACATCCCTAGAAACAGAATATCCTTTTTTCCAACCTCCCATTTCATGGTCTGCAATCTTTGCCGGACTTCTAACAGCCCTTGCCACATCAATCTGCCTCTCTTTTCTGGTAGCAGCATTAGGCTTGGGTCAAATGGATTTCACTTCTTCAAGCTCTTTTGAAGGCTCTTTCTTCTCTTTTGGCATGGGATCTCTTATCGTAACACTCATCAGCCTTGCCTTGGGAGGTTTTGTTGCTGGGCGTTTTTCTGAATCCTCAGGAACACTGCATGGCTTTCTCACTTGGGCTCTCATAACACTACTGATGACCCTTCAAGCCATCCACGTAGTTTCAAGCACAGCAAAAATAGGCGCTAAAGCAGCCCTAGAAAACAGCTCCATGCTTCAACAAACCGTGGACAGCTTCAAAACAAAGATTGCTCCCCTGCTTGAAAATTTCAATGGCGAAAACTTGGAAAAGTTTTTGGTCAAAAACAGCAACAATGGTATCAATTTTGATAAACTGGGCAATGAGTTGCGTACACTTCTCAACAAGAGCGACATCCCTGCTCTCAATCCTGAACGCTTAAAAGAATCCTATCAAAGCGCCTTAAAAGATATTGGCACAGCGATAACAGCTTTTAAAAATGATCCTTCTCACTATCGCACCTACTTGAAAAATCTTGGTGATCGCCTTTCTGATCGTTTAGAAGTCCTTACTGCAAAGTTGGATAAAAGCGATATTATCAATGCCCTTATGCACGATGGCATGACACGTGCCGATGCACAAACAACAGCCAACGAAGCCATTCATGTTTATCAAAGGGCAGAGGAAAAAACGCAAAAAGCGATAAAAGCGCTTGAAGAACAGACTGAAACGCTCTCAGACAATCTTGAGAGTGCCATAAAGGGAGCAAAAAACACTGCCCAAAAAGCGACGAAAACAGCATCAAACATCGGCTGGTGGGGCTTTTTAGGAAGCTTAATTGGCGCTTTTGTTTCCAGTATCTTTGGCTATTATGGCTATAGAAGCCGTAAAGATTCTTTCAAGCTTTAAAAGCCACCCCATAAAACAAACACTTAAAAAAGCTGTACATTCTGTGCAGCTTTTTTACACCTGCTCAAAAAGCTCTTTGTATACATGAAAATCTATACACTACCTTACAATATCCAGACAACATCTTTCTAAGTTCAAACTTGAAAACAGAATACACGAATAATGAGAATATATTGTGTTCATCTCCCCTACAAATCAAAAACTCGAAAAGAACAATCTATCTTTTTAATAAGAACACATAGCACTCTTCATTATACGAAGTGTCTCTCTTAAAAAGAATAAGAAATACTTTCAATCAACATGGCATTTGAGAGAAAACATACGAGGTATAGAAGCATGATAATTTTTTATTTAAATTATCATGTGTTTTTATCAACTAGAAGGAAGGAAATATATGAATATTTCACTTAATGAAGTAAAAGATGTTATTGAATTAGCTGCTGATGAGCTTAATCCAGTAAGGGGGGGGTGTTAAGTACGCTCAAATCAGCGATGTTCAAGTTTATCAAGATAAACTTAATATGAATGGTTCGCTGGAAGTTTGATAATGTATTGTTGATACAAATCTATTTATACATGTAACTTTTAAAATTAAGCATATTTAAGTGCATGTTTGAATTATTTTCAGAGGGCTTTTCTCAAAAAGTTTAAGCTAAGCAAACGTCTGAATTGTCAATTTCATACATCCCTTTCAATGAAAGGGATGTATTGGATGCTTTAAGACAATACGCTCTACATACTCATAAACTCTTAATCCTAAATCCGAAGTCGTAACAGTAGTGAATGGAGTACGGAGTCCACATCCTCTTCCAAATTTTCTTGTTTTAGATACGGATAGGACCATAGAAGAATATATTGCTAGCGTTGATCAATATGCCGAAAAGCAAGAATGGGCAGTAATATATTATGGCTTATATGCTGCGACTCCTATACTTTGGGATGCGGTAAAACAGTTTGCAGATCAATTGGCACATTCTTTAGGTTTTAGACCTGGTAGACGCGTGGATATTGACTGCTTTATCGGCCGGTATTCTTCTACCCATGTTGGGATCCATGTAGATCACGCTCATAATTTTGGTTTTACCCTACAGGACGGTAAAACAATGTTTGCATGGCCCAACACACGAAAAGACCTTCAAGGACTCAAATATCCTGAATATGAGGAACATAAATCAACAGCAATTGCGCTACAAAATCGTACAGATCGTGTTGCTTACTTCCCTCATGATGCCTTCCATGTCGCTGAAACGGGAGAAAAGGTTGCTGTAAATATCAATGTCGCTTTTTGGGAAACAGCACACGATGCACAACACCATAGAAATTATGTCACGCATTTACTCTATCTCAATGATCGAACACGGCATGATATCCGCACATCAGGAAGAGCAAGTTTAAACCCTGATAATGCTTTTCAACACTTCGCACTAAACTCTGCCATCGCAAATGGTACCTTAAAACGCCATATGCTGGTTTCTCAATTAATTTGCGATACAAGTTCACGTTTATGCGTCGGTCGCCCCTTGTTGACGTCTCCGAAATTGAAAATGAAATCACTCTTCGCCCACCTGCAACCCTCCAATGGGTGCCCTTAACTGAAACAAAAGAACTCCTCATCGCTGCAAACGGGCATTGCGCCAGTTTTGAGTATAGCTCTCATCTAGAGTACTTCCTTTCTCAACTTTCATCAGGGAAAAAACTGGACATAACAAAATTAAATGATAAATCCTATAGATACGCGTAGGAGTAAATTTTAAAAGCTATAAGAAAGAGCTTTAGCATGTTGGGGGCATTGTGACAAAGAAAAAATCCATGATTTTCGCCCAAATGGGGCTTTTCCTTGTGTTAAGCTTAAGCAGCTTTGCTGATGAAACAGCGCAAGTTACATTTGCTCTACACTTAGCAGAGAGCACAGCTTCTATTTCAATGCTGCTTTTTGCAGGACTTACAGGAGGAATTTGCGCAGGACCCATTGCCCCGCGTCTTTTGCATCACTTCCAGCCAGCGCACACAATTACTGTTGTTTTATTATTTGAAGCACTCTTCATAGCCACAGCTGCAATCGCCAACCAGTTTTGGCTTTATATTGCCCTTTCTTTTACACTGGGCTGTGCTGGTTCACTCTTTTGGTCTGCTATCCTTGTTGCTGTACCTGACTTCGCAAAGACTGATCACCAATTAGATCGTGTCAACCGCATTATCCAAACAGTCCGTAATCTTGGCTATATTGCTGGACCACTGTTAGGTGGCATGTTATATGGTCTATCAAACGGACAAAAAGGATTGTTTGCGCTTTCAATCATGGTGCTTCTTGCTGCCCTTATCACTCTCTGCTCTTTTAAAAGTTTAAAAATTCATACGCAAACAACAAACACAACACAGCAAAGCAAAAAAGGGCTAGATTTAACGGGTCTCTTGCATAAAAAAAATGTTGTCTATGCTCTTTCTCCCCTCATCATCACCATCATCCTCACCTCTGCTCTCAATGTATTGTCGATTGTCCGCATCCGCACTGAGCTTAACTTAAGTGCCGAAACCTATGGAATGATTAGCAGCATGATCAGTTTCGGTCTTGTGGTTGGTCCACTCTGCTTCTCTAGCCTTTTTCATCGTTTTGGCAATGCCACTGGCGCATCATTGGCTGCTGCAACCATTGGCTTTGCCATTTTCTGCTTTTCCCTCACACACATTGTGTGGCTCATGATGCTTTCATTTTTCATCCTAGGGAGTGCAAACGGTGTGCAAAATGCATTGATGGCAAGTTTTATGATGAAAGCCATCCAGAAAGAACAGCGGAACAGTCAAATGCCCGCTTATCTTTTCATCATACAAGTATCCGTATGCCTTGGCTTTATAGGAGCTGGTTTTGTCCATGTGCATCATACCAAAAGCACGCTGTTTATCATTGGTATAACCACAATGATCGCAGGTATATTAGGTTTTATCGTAAACAGTGCGGTGCAAAAAAAGAAACAAGAAGAATTTGATAATGGTTAGTAGACGCAGCTATTTTCTCCATACGCAAATAATGCCTCCAAAATGGCGTTATAACCGCAACTCTATAAAACCGTTGCTTCTAATCTCGTGCAACCTCATATCAGCTGATATGACATCAACGAGCCATCCTTTGATGCATATTGCGCATCGTTGTGGAAATTTGAAATTTTGAAGCAGGAGAAACCAGTTTAACATCATGCAACAAGACCCTATAGGCTTAAACTTTTACAATGGAACCGGCGGCTATGTGTGGCAACTTGCAGACTATATGCTACATGATTGTCAGGAGAGCTCCTACACTCTTGAATTACAAAAACCTACACCACCCATAGTCATCAATTCTTTCGCTGTCTACCCTTCTAAACTCAATCCTTTATCACGCGTTCAATGGGCAAAAGATATACAAATAATAAAAAATAAACCGGCACTCATTGGCAAACGCCAAATACAACCTATCACCGTTGTTTCCACCAAAAGCAGAGCTTTTGGTGGATTTGATTCACTAACATTCGCAGCACTTTATGATGGCTGTTCTGTTCAATTCTTGAAAGAAATTAAACTCAACGGTTGCCTTCTTGACGTAAACAATCTTTTGATATCCTTGTTGCGACACGGTCTCATTCAAACAGACCAACAGACCTTTTCAAAAGATGACGCAACGACTCTTTTACGAGAACCAACATGTCGTATTGTCAATTCTCCTCTTGGGTCCCTTGCCATTAATCAACTTAACGGGCGCACAATCCGGCTAAATGAAAAAACCAGACCTCTCTTACAAAAAGCCACAACAGGAATACATCTTCAACACCCCATAGAACAAACAGCGACATTTTTTATAAAAGCAGGAATGCTGCGATTGGTAAAAGGATAAGGATCAAAAGATGCCCCTGATAAGACCTAGTATGGGAACAGAAAACAGTATTGAACTTCTTTACACGCTCATTCAAATGGCAAGACCACGTACCGTCCTTGAAATCGGTGCGGGGGATAGCACATGCTTGATTGCTAAAGCACTGCAAAAAGCAAAACAAGCATGGCAACAGGATAAAGAACTCTTAAGATCTACCACTTGGGAAGAACGTACAGCTTTACTTGACCCTTCAGGAGTCCTTGAGAATTATCAACCACGATTGATCACCATTGATGATTTTTCAGTAGACAGTCAGTCCGCCGAACAAGCATGGCAAAAACTGCTCCAAGACGAGCGTATTGAAAAAGACATAGTAACATTTATCCATGAGAATTTCTTTTCTCTTGATGATGAAACGCTCCAATCTTGGGGACCAATAGATTTTGCTTGGATTGATGCTGGAACGCCCGCAGATGATGTGCGATTTGTTACCACGCTTTGGAAACACATCACCGCTGGTGGTTATCTCTGTCTGCATGAACCAACCATGACAACAACGGTTGCCCTCAATGGTGAACAACGCGTTCGCCGCGTCAGAACCCCTTTGTGGGAGGAAATTCTCTACCGCCTTGATGGATCTTATGAGGCTTTAACACTCCCAGAAAACCACAAATATCGCCAAAGTGGTCTTGGTATCATTCGCAAACGCTCCCCTGCAGAACAAATTGTACGCGCACAATCACTCCAAGCAGAACTCATAGAAATCAATGAACTGCCCATTCGCAATGATCTTTTGCCCATGGGACAAGAAACTCTTCATAAACGCAATACCCGCAATTCACTGATCTCTGCCATGACCTCACCGACATTGCGGGCTGTTTACGCTGCCATTATCCTTGGTGCAAAAAATCTTTCTGATATCCTAAAAACTGTCGATTGTGATGCCAGAACCATTCATAAATCCATCAACCGTCTTTTGAATCTTGGTCTTATTCAAAATACAACAGAAGGATTTCTAGCCGAAGGAACACTCTGGAAATCACTAGAAGATAAAAATGTGCGCAAGAGGGAAAATTTAAACGACCGCCACTTAGAAACAGAAGAAATGCTGCAAAAAATTGCCCAAGCCTTTCAAAAGGAAAAAATTTATAGCGAAAGGGAAATTTCCAACATATGCAACCTCTTTACGGTAGATTTTGCCAGATTACGACGCACTCTTGTTGAGAGGGGATTTTTACAACGCCATGGTGACAAATATCAACGCGTGTAATTGAAAAAGAAGAGAGAATTGAATGACAATTAGTGAACTCAATCATTTTTTGTCTACACTTCAAGAGAAGTGATAACCGCTCACGAAAAAATCTCATTTCATGAAAAAAACTTATAAAATCATTTATGACAATCTATAGCAATCAGTGTAACCTCTTCGTAAGAGATTGAGTGGGGAGGAGCAAGAATGCGGAATATCAATTAGTTATCAAATAGGATTAGGAACAGTCAAAACCATCAGGAGAGGATATGGGATCAAGGTCTCAATGACCTGACGATTGTTGCACGAACATCAGGGCGCAGTGTTGTTACTAAGTCAGGGGAGACTTATGTTGATTTTATGTCGTGTTCGTATCTAGGGTTAGAATGTCATCCAGCATTAAGTGATGCCGTAAAATCTTCTATAGAGAAGTTTGGTGTGCAATATGCAGCCGCGCGAACGCGTGCAAAATGTATATTATTTGATGAACGTGAGTTAAAATTAAATACCATTTTTCTCGATTCCCATTCTGTCATATTTATTCCGTAGGTGCAACCCATCTTGCGGTTATGCCTATCTTAGGTTCAGGAGAGCTTCCAGGATATCCTATAAAAATGAATGGAATTTTATGGATTGTTGATAAAGAAACGCACGCGTCAGTGCAAATCTTACGTGGTATACTCGAACAATTTGGCAATTATATAAGAATTTCATTTAAAGATATTACAGCACTAAAGAAAAGGCTACAGGAAAGTAAATTACAAAATAGAACACCTGTTTTGGTATCTGACTCTCTCGGTTCTATGGGAGGAGCAAACGATATAAGAAAGTTAACAGAATTAGCAAAGCTGTACAACGGATACTATTATGCAGATGATGCACATGGTACCTCAATTATCGGAAAAAATGGCTGTGGTTATACACTGCATTTACTAGAAGAATACAAAGAAAATCTTATTTTAATTTCTTCCCTGTCAAAAGCATTTGGTTCCCATGGTGGTTCTGCTTCATTTAGCAACAAAGAAGCTGCATCTTTTATTAAGAAATATGCTCTTAACTATATTTTCAGTGGTCCACCTTCTCTCCCAGGAATAGCAGCTTGCCTTGCTTCTGCAGATATTCATCTTTCACAAGAAATTAACCAACTTCAATGTAAACTGCACGAAAATATCTCTTATTTTGATCAAAGAGTCTCCAACGTTGCGGTACAGGAAAGGCTGAGCCCCATTAGATCCATCTTTATGGGAGCCGAAAACAAAGCAATAAGAGCCTCATATAATTTAAGAAAGCGCGGTTTTTTGGTTACAGCGGCAATGTACCCAACAGTGGCTAAAAAGAAAAGCATTATTCGTGTGGCAATATCAGCAGCGCATACTCAACATGATCTCGAAATATTCGCGGCAAATATGAATGAATTGATAGAGCTCTCCTCTGCTCACTGAAACGATCACGATTTATTAAAAAGCAGAGGTATTGCATAAATGGATTACCAGTAAAGCCCCTACCTTTAAACAAGCATATTGAAAAGATTTCTTCTAAATCATGCAAACGCAAGCAAAACAAAAAGGCCGTTTTAATCCGCTCATGACTAAAATAATAAAGAAATGCTACCCGCCATCAATATCAATCGTTAGAGGCTTCATACATTCTCAAAATTGATGAAAAAATTAAAATATTTTTTCTCTATCAAATGTCGTCATGAAAAGGATTTAACGATGAAACTTTATTGGATTGTTGCGCAAGAAGAACATGCAAACGCACAGAATATAGAATATTCCTATTCAGAATATACATATGATGTTTGTTCTGTAAAGCTAAACAAATATGAAGCATATAACCTTACAAAAGAAGGTAGTATTACTTTAGCAACTGCAATGGATGAATGGTCAAAAAATAATCAAGGCGATTTTCCTATGACAGTTGTTGGATATGAAGTTGTTGGATATCCGAATTTACACAACTCTACCTTACAAACAGCAACATATTTTTTTCTTGATGATGGTCGTGTATTATTTGCCTCTGCAATAACTTTATTACGAAACTTTTTTGATATTATTTCAAAATTTGGAACACCAAGCGAAAACGGAGGATTAAAATTATCAGTAAAAATGGCAAAAAATAAAGATAAATCCTACTATATAGTAAAAATTCACGGAGTAGGTAATGAGTGAATTTAAATTTTACATTACACTAAAAATTAAAGATTGTGAATCAAATGAAACTTACTATGTAACTGATAAAAACTTAATATTTCCATGTTTTGATCAAAAAAAATTTATTTATCTTTTAAATAAAAAAATAGAGAAAGAAAATATAAATTTTAATTAAATAAACAAAGCCCTCTGGTACGACAGAGGGCTTAAAGCAGGGGATATAACATTGGGTAAGAAGCAATGTCAAAAAAACATGAGTTAACCAAATTAAAAAATCGAATTAAATATGCAAACTCACATCTTAACACAACACTTGGTATTGAAACAATGGATGTTTTTATACCTAGTGAACCTGCTACAGTTAAGAATATTGGTAGAATTAGCAGAGAATTAAAGAAATGGCAAGAAGAAAAAAAATTTAAACAAAAAAAAGAAAATTTTTCTATGAGAGCATTAAAATTTAATGAAATTGTACCAAATAATGCATTTCAATTTAATGCATATCCTGAGACACCTAAACAGCTTGAAATCTTTAACAAATATCTAAAAAAATTAAAAAGAAATGTAATCATAAAAGAAAATGAAAAGGTAAGATTTTCTAAAAACTTTTTTAAAGTTAAAGATCAAATAATATCAGATATGTTAAAAAGACATTATATTAAGAAAAAAGATATGTATAAAAAATATGATACATTACCAACACCAGTACAAAAAAATCTATCCGATATAACAATATCAATATCAAAAATAAAAAAAATTAAAAGTAAAAAAAAATTTTTTAAAGAAAGTGATTTAAAAGGATTTAGTCTTAAATATCACAAATCTTTTATTGATGTTGCAAAATTAAGTGGATTACCAGAATTAGAAAATTGGATTAAAAAACAAGGTCAATATATGTCTTTTTATCTTTATAAAAAAGGATATTCAATTACTGATTTTTATCATCTCTTTATAATTGGAGAAGATAAACCTAGTATGTTGAAATCAATATCACAAGCATTATCAGATATCATTTCGACAAAGTATCATGATGTTTTTAAAATTAATGAATATGATAATGAAATTTCTAAATTTGTTAAAACCTTAAAAGAAAAAATTAGTAAAAAAAGCTCAATTGGAGAAAATAATTGGGATAATTAATGTCAACTTTAAATTTAGAAAAAATATTCACTTTTGATTTTGAAGCAACAATATCAGAACCTGTTACTCCATATATGGTGTCAATAGTAAATCTAAAAAGAGTGAAATTTAATAGAATATATACAATAAATGAAGGGGATGTCGTAGAATTGCTTTTAAATTTTATGAAAAGTTCAGAAAAAAATACTAAATTCTATGCGCATAATTTAAGTTATGATTATGCGATCATAAGATCTTGGTGTCATTTTAATGAAAAAAATTCAATTGTTCCTGAATTCAAAGATTTTATTTTACCTAATGACAAAATTTTAAAATCAGTATTAACTTTTGGTACAAAAAAAATTACTCTTATAGATTCATTACCTTTATTTTCTTCTTCTTTAAAAAATATAATGGAAACTTTCACTGATTTAAAAAAAGAAGAGTTTAATAAAAGAGGCATCGAATTTCAGTTTTTAAAGTTAGAAGACTGCCTCATCAAAGCAAATCATACAGGTGAATTTATTTTTTTATATCAAGGTGTCCCGCTAAATCCAGATTATTCAGCATATATTTTATCCAAAGCAGATCTCAACCCACAAGCAAGAGCCATCAGTTTCACATTAAGAAATTATTTTAGGGTAAGTGGTATTCACCTTCTTAATGAATGCATTTATGGAGTAGAAAATCTTGAATGGGATAAAATTGCGCAAATGGCATTAGCACGTAAGCTAGGAGCTCCAGTCCTTCCATTCACGATATGTGGCTATCACAAGCAAACAGTACCTACAATCATATCTTTTATTTCATCAGAATATGAATCCTTTATTTTCAAACCCATAGGCTCAGGAATGGGATTTGGTGTCATTAAATCAGATGGATTGCAACATGCCATGAGTATAGGAAATCTGATCTCAACTTCTTCTTCCGGGTATTTCTTAATACCTTTTGTAAAGAATGCACAGGATGTAAGATTTTTCTTTATATCAGGAAAACTCTGTTTTATAGAATTCCGCAAACCTCAAGAGAACAACTATATTGGAAATGTAGCACGCGGAGGCACAAAAACGATTCTTACAGAAGCGGCTTTTATAACCGCATATGGCAAGAAAAAATTCTATCCTGAAATGCTCGGTATTTCTAAAAACATCGTAGAAAAAACAAAAAACAATATTCTTGCAGTGGACTGGCTGGTGAATCAAGAAGGATACTATTTCAACGAAATGTGCACAGCGGAAACAGGGCTGACAAAACTTCCTCAAGAGATACAACAAAATGTATTTGACCATTTAACAGCACTTCTATGGAAATTCCATGTGCAAAAATAAAATTACTTTTTTCATCTATAGCGCAGTTTTTCTTTCTGAATTTTCCTTTTTCTTTGTACTCCCTCTGCTTGGAAACTCTTCTCTCATAACTGCTGCAAATGTTGCTTTTTATCTGGCTGGATCGGTAATCCTTGAAAGCATTCTCATGGTAACCACAACGGGTTTATTAGAAAGATTTTCGCGTAAACTTTTAATGGCTACCGCCTTTATTTTAAGGAGTACCGCTTTTGTATGCGTTATCCTATCGCTCATGCCTTCTGCATGGTTTATCTTTTTTACCTTAATGGCTTTTTCGAAAGCAATTTCAAAGCCATTTTTGAGAGAAATTTTATCAGAACATCTCAATGGAAGTGCTCTTAAACGTGCATTAACTCTCTATTCTTTTTTTCAAAACGCTGCGGTTGTTATCGCCCCTCTTGTTGCAACAAGTGCCATAAAATATAACGCATCAGCTTTTCTAATGGTTTTTTTTGCACTCATTGGTCTGTATCTTTGTGTTCTATCTCTCAAAATTGTTTATCACTATCCCCATAAAACATCATTTCTTGAAAAGGATAAAAAAACAAAGAAACCTTTTCTTTCTTCTTTAAAAACAATAATACATAATCGTTCTATTGCTTATTTGCTGATCACGGCTTTGCTTTGTGCATTACTCATGGGAATTTTCATCACCACTACAACACTTCTCAGTAAATTTGATAGCAATCTCGCTCCTTATAGTGGGATTTTCTTTTCAATTGTTGGTATTAGCATTTGTATCTGGCAGGGGGTAATCAATAAACATCTTACCCTTTCCGATAAAGCAACTTTTTATCTGCTCTGCTTTATGGGAGGTTTCTCCTCATTTTTCCTCATGGGTGGTATCTTTACCGCTGTGACTGCTTTAATTGCATACAGTATCTATGAATCTGTCATGGTTCCAGAGATATACTATCAAGCAGGGAAAACAACCACATCCCTCTCTTCTAGTGTTCTTTTTAGTTATATTCTTGTTGTTTCAAATATTGGCCAAGCTATAGGCTCATGGACAAGTGGATGGATCATCAGCCATTTCAACAATCATATCGCTGTGCTTTTTGGCATGATTGTTGGTATCTGCGCCTTTGCCTCTTGCCTGTGCCTCATGCAGACTAAAAAAAATAGGGACCTTCAATGTCACATATAATTTTTGCTACTGGGGGCACAACAAGAGTGCCTAAAACACTTCGCCATAAATGGCTCAATTATGAGTTTGTAACACACTCTGCAGCAAAAAAGCTCGAAACTGTTTTTAAAAATTGCTCTGTAAGCTCCGTGGCAAATTGCCTCACAGCTGGAGGATTATGGGGTGGATTTTTATTTGCACATGAAGTTTGTAGACTACTCAAAATAACATATTATCCATTTGCCTCTATGGTTGATCTTGAGACTTTGAGTTCCGCTATCGAAGAATTTTCTATCGATACCATCATTTGCCTGCCAAGTTTTGCGGATAAACTTATTACGATATCTTGGAAGCAAAAATTAAAATCTTTAAAAAACCTATTCTATCTTGGAGAAGCCTTTCAACCTGAATCTGTGATAAAAATAAAAGACGTAATACCTGAATTAAATATTAAACCTCTTAGCTTTACCACCCAAGAAACTGGTCCAATAGGATTCCAGTGTTCTGAGATTGACGGTGACGTTTATCATCTTTATGATCACATTCAAGTAAAATCAAATCCTGAAAATGATGAATTAATAGTATCTGTTTTTTATCCTGATGATGCACCATACCTTGAACACGCCACAGGTGATGTTGTCCATATTGTATATCATCAATCATGTGACTGTGGTTACTGTGGACATAACTTACACCTGAAAAGGAAGAACACCAGCCTTCTATAATATTATGGGCACTTCGATTTCTATTCACGATTTCACAAATGTCTTGAATCTTCAAGGTTGCGCTCTTTCGGCTACAGATATTCAACTCATTATCGTAAACCAATTTGAACACGGCGTTGGAGTTTTATTGTTCATTGATTCACGTTACACTCGTGAAAGAAGCGCTCTTTTATCATCGCTCTTATCATCTTATTTAATAAAAGATATTATCAATAAATCACAATTTTTCCATGTTTACTTTATGCAAAAATCTCAATTTATTCGCTCCTCAAGCTCTAAAAAAATAAAATCCTTTTTTCAAACGACTGAATATCCTATAGTGCTTGATGGTGATTTAGTAGAAATTAAATAAGCTAAGATTGCGATTTCACACAAACGTTCTTGTGCTTCCTTGTTTTTTCCTTCATACGCGCTTAATTTTTAATGTGGTATATTCTCTTTCATTTATATCTTAGAGCTCATGGATCAGCCATAATAGAAAATTTTAGAAAAAACGTACCACGACGACCAGCATCTGAGTGTGTTCCTTCTTGAATTCTGATAAAAAATAGTTCTATTCTTACATGACATTGCCCTTTTCTTTTTTCAGGCATTCTGCCATCACCATAATATTTCACCTCTGCTATTTTCTTCTAGGATAAATTATGTGATCGTTTTACCCACTACAGTGTACAGAGTTTTTCTTTGTATTACGGATAAATATGGCAATGATCCCCTTGCCATAACATCTCTCTCATCATGGAGGTTTAGTTTTTTACCTATTGATAACACGCAATAATTCTATGGCATAACATTTGCAATTGAGTTGTTACACGCGTTTCTCCCTTCCGCACTGCCAGCTCCTTCTTCGGACCTCAGTGGGCAATTTCTGCAAAAGCAACTAGTCCCCTCTAAGGGCGTAGGATGGTCAAAAAAGGATGGGGATTGTGGTCAAGGGATGGTGCGAAGATAAGGATATATATGCGGATTGTACATAGGATAATGCAAGAGATATTGTAAAAGAAGAGGAGCTGAGCTTAGGTTTAATTTTTGAGAGCCCTTTCCGCGCATAATGACGTATCTATACGCTTTTCACCTACTCACCTTGCGTCAGAAAGAATAATGTTTGCCTACCCTATTACGCTCGATTTCGTTTCTTTCACGGCGGAGGGAAGATATACTGAGCCATCTCAGAGTGCTCACCATAAAGTCTGGTTCAAGGTAGTCCACGCCCTTAGAGCCTCAGTAAACCATACAAATGATCAGCAGATGGTGTCCACCAAAAAAGCTTGATTATTTACAAACCAGCATGAGTAGGAATCTTCATCATTTGATGATATGAGGAACAAACCAACTTTGTAAATCAATCTCTTGACTTAATAATGGAGTAAACTCTGTCTTGGTATTTTTGCACACATTCACAAACACTATTGAGAAATCAGAGGCGCATATCCTCTCAACCTCTCGTTTTGTTAGCAGCTCTTGCGCTTAAAGAATGATAGTTTCTGTTCAATCTCCCTTTGAGAGATATTACACTCTTTTTTATTCATACATCCTATTGATTTTATGTGATTTTTAAGGTTCTTGGTTCATAAATAAAAGTTAGGGAATAGGATTTTCCAACATGGCTCTATAAAATAGATCTTATTCTGCAAACTTCCTCCACTAATTTTTTTAATTTTGCTATGTCCTTTTGCTAAAAATTCTCTAAAGTTTTAACAAACATACTAGGAATTTCAGAGAAAACCGCATAACATTTGCAATACTCTATAAGAGATCATATAATATTTGCACTGTTAGAGACCATCAACGACCTTGCCTCAGCCTTTATCATTTTTATGAAAGTGCGCTGAACAGGCAAATCGCTTAAGCTATTTTGTCTATTTGGCCCTTTCAGCAGGGGTTTCCTGCCCCCAATGACATGGCAATGAGCGTTAGAGTATGACGCATACATGTGCAATCATTTCACCTCTGCTATTTGTCCTGTGTTTTTTTACGTATGAAGATTAGCGATCCACATAGCCCTTTATGCAGCAGTGGACATTTAAGAGCTTCTAGTTTTTTTCTCTCTCTTAATCCATTTTTTTGAAGGATAAGCGTTGTAAGAAGGTGCTCATGTAACCTTATGGAAAGAAGGAAGTGAGAGAGCAGAGAGAGCGGTGTAGGGCGTTTGAGGTCTATATCTTTTTAGGTAGGATTAAGCAGCAAAGGTGAGCGCAAGCTTTTGTAGTTTTTTTCATAGAGGCAGACTTCCAGCATATCAGCAGCTTTTTGTCCTTGCATTAAGGATTGAATTTCTCGCATGCTCTTTTACGCGTCTTCTCATGGCATTTGTGTGTTGTTTTAAGAGACAAAAAACCAGTACATCACTAGTTTGCAAGAGGTTGGCTTGTGTGTAATGTAAAAATTACAAAAAAGGAACTTTTATAAAAGCAATGTATCTGGAAGTTTGAGTGAAGACTTGCACAATTTCGAGTACGTGCATTTTTATATTTTCACGTGCCATCATGTTCGCAGTGTCGTGTTCAGAGATAATGTAATGTTTATGGAAATATTTGTATGGGAACTTTGGTTGCGGGGGCAGGATTTGAACCTGCGGCCTTCAGGTTATGAGCCTGACGAGCTACCGGGCTGCTCCACCCCGCGAT
>NZ_JAQISX010000014.1:0-58436 GCF_028618425.1 Bartonella sp. ML70XJBT | reverse complement strand
TCACGGGTCTGAGGCATCGGACCATCAGCCGCAGAAACAACCAGAATAGCGCCATCCATCTGCGCTGCACCTGTGATCATATTTTTCACGTAATCTGCGTGCCCGGGACAATCAACGTGGGCATAGTGACGATTCTCCGTTTCATACTCAACGTGTGCTGTAGAAATGGTAATACCACGGGCGCGCTCTTCTGGTGCTGCATCAATTTGATCATATGCTTTAAACTCACCAAAAAATTTCGTAATCGCTGCTGTCAACGAAGTCTTCCCATGATCAACGTGACCAATCGTACCTATATTAACATGCGGTTTCGTACGTTCAAATTTGCTCTTCGCCATTGCTATTAATCTCTTTTTATTCCCTGTCTTTGTTAGCACCTAGAAACAGGCTTGCAGAACTGAATTAAACTGGACCGTACACCAGCCCAATCACCACAACTCTTAGGCGGAAAATACCGCCCACTTTCAATAATGGAATACCCTCCATTATATCTATATTATATCCATTCGCCTAATCACAACAACCATTTGGAGCGGGTAGCGGGAATCGAACCCGCGTATTCAGCTTGGAAGGCTGCTGCTCTACCATTGAGCTATACCCGCTTAACTCACGTACTAACTCTCCTTCGATGAATGGTGGAGGGGGTTGGATTCGAACCAACGTAGCATACGCAACGGATTTACAGTCCGCCCCCTTTAACCACTCGGGCACCCCTCCATTACACCAAAAAAGTCGCGCGATGAGGCATCACGACAATCATCTTGAACACCCATTCAATTCAATCCGATTGCGAAGTGGTTATGACGATTACGATTGTATCTGTCAACAGAATAAATACAATTCTGTACAAATTTCCTACTCATAACGTTAAATCATAGATTTTTTCTAGCTATTTTTCTTATTAAAACGCTATAAAGAAGTTATGAAAGAAAAAACATCACAAAATTCTCATTATGCTCGTTTACGTCGTCGATATCGCGATACACAAGGCTTTCCTTCTCGATCTTCCACACATCTGAAGAAGGAAACCGCTTCTTTACAGCAAGGAATAATCTATCTTTATGGTATTCATTCAGTTCAGGCTGCTTTAAAAAACCCAAAAAGAATTTTTAAATGTCTTTACGTTACACAAAATGCCTTAAAGCGATTAAATATATCCGAATCAGATTATCCTTGTCCTGTTACATTATGTACCCCTAAATATCTTGATTCGCTCGTTGGAAGTGAAGCAGTTCATCAAGGGATTGTTTTAGAAACTTCTCCTCTCAAACCATGCCAACTATCGGAACTAACCAATGCTGATCTGGTCATTGTCATGGATCAAATTACTGATCCACATAATGTTGGCGCTATTATGCGCTCTGCCGTTGCATTTAAAGCTAAAGCACTTATTACCACTTGCCGTCATTCTCCCCTAGAAAGCGGTGTTCTTGCAAAAGCGGCATCAGGGGCTTTGGAAATGATTCATTATATTACCGTAAGAAACCTTGCAGAAGCTCTTCAAAAGCTCCATCAGACAGGGTTTACAAGCTTTGGCCTCGATTCAGAAGAGAATCAACCTCTAGAAACAACATTAACAGGGAATAAAATTGCTCTTGTTTTAGGCGCAGAAGGAAAAGGCTTACGAAAAAAAACGCGTGAAACAGTTTGCGCTTTAGCTCGCCTTGATATGCCGGGAAATATTAAATCATTAAATGTTTCGAATGCAGCAACAATAGCACTTTATATAACACATAAATATCTTAGATTTTAGCTTTTAATTTTTTGTGAAATATCAAAAAAGCCAACCAACAAAAAACCCGTAAGAAACCCGCCAATATGGGCTTCCCATGCTATTGAGATGCCATTTTCTTCAAACAAAACGGAAGAAATACCTATGATAAAATCAGCCGCCAACCATACACTTATATAAATAAGTACGCTCTTGGAACAAAGGGCTTTTTTGATAGATAATAAAGTTCCCAAAGGTTTTTCGTTTTGCGCATTGATACCTAAATAACCGCTGGGAAAACCATAACGTGCAATAGCCCCCATCATTCCAGATACAGCACCTGATGCTCCAACAAGTGATATGATACTTTCTTGATGAAATGTAAAATACGTCAAAACGGATATAACTGCCGTTAGTACCCAAAAAATTAAAAAACGTAAAACACCAAAATGCCTTACTAAAGGAGAACCAAAAACCAAAAGCCAAACCATATTAAGAGCAACATGTTTAAAACTACCATGCATAAATGAATAACTCACCATGGTATAAAAAAATGCGATAGGATCCGTCTTAAACAATGCTGGTGTAAATGAAAAAAACTCAAGACTTTCAATATAACGCTGATGGGAAAAAAAATACTGAGGAATGCAATAAAGACAAAAACAAAATACGATCAAGACAACAATAATAAAGGGAACATTTAATAAAGGTTCTTTAGGTTTTCTCGGCAATCGGGAAACATTCTTATATGGATAACAAGAAACTTTCATTTGATAAAATCTCTTCTTCTTCAGAATAACTGGTTTTTCTTTACAAAAATAAGGATACCACTACTCCCAGTGATACGGAATTTTTTAACGCCTCTTCAAGCCTCTTTTTAAAATTTCCAACAGCTCACCGTAAAAACAACCACTCTTTTATACAAAAGACTTTGAAAAGCACGAATATCAAAAATACGATTTAAAAATGAGCAATATTCTGCTTATTAAAATGTAAAGTTTATCATACCATATATAAGAACTTATAAATAAATATAACTCACTTATGAGGCACTCATCGTAAAAAAATATTAAGTACATATATGTTGCTTTTTGTCAGAAATATACTAATTTTTGCATTTTTTTAATCACGCCATATTTCAAGTGAAACTTTAAATAATCTTAAATCTCTATCGTTCTAATAATAGAACTTGAATTGCTTCTACTCTTTGAATGAAAAAATCTCCATATGAAGAAAGGCTTAGCAACATATTTTTTCTCGATATAATCATTGGTATTTCATAAATTACGCATTTAATAATCTGTATCATCACAAAGGCAATATTTTGATTTACAAGGATAATTTAATTTTACTTATATTGGTTTAAGCCTCTCAATATCGTAAGATTTTCTTAACCCAAACTTAGTTTATATTGACCATTCGCCTACACGTTACAAGTGGGAAAAGTTGTCGTGATAAAAACAGTACAAGAGAGAAATAAAAATACCTCTTATCAAGAGTCTTAAGTTCCAAAAACTGTCTGGCAACATTGGGGGCAAATCCAAATATGTGGTAGTGTCTGCATGCTCTTTCACAAACGTAAAGATAGGGGCTCAATGGATTTATCATTATACTACTTACAAACGCTGTCACAAAACGGATATGACGAGCCTTAAGAGCGTCTCTTTAAGAAAAGCCTTGAAGTATGTGCAATACAATGGCGTTCTATTTTTCACGAGGGGGAGGGGCCTATTAAATGCTAAAGAGTTACTTCAGCCCTTGAATAAATATACACAAGCCTTTCATTCCTACCTCTAACAGATATAGCTTAAGAATTGTTTTCTATGGAACACTCGAAAAAATAATACGTTGATTCGTATAATGCATCCTTTGAATTTAAAAGATTCATGAGAGAAACTTTATTCCTTTCTTAAATAGCCTTATCCACACGCCCACCACTTATAATGAATAAGGCAATCGTTTTGATCGTTTCAATATAAGAAAGCTTGCAATAAGAGAATCACAGAAATTTAAACCTCTCATTCAAATTTTAAAATGATAAATCATCCTTATAACTCAATGTGCTAACACATTATTACTGAAGAGGTAGATTTTGAGAACTTTGTTTACAATCTTTTAACCACACATCATAAATAGGATGCTCAACAGCGTTCAAACCAGGACTATCTGCAAACATCCATCCTGTAAAAATACGACGTATTTTTTTATCTAATGTTACTTCATTGACTTCAACAAAACCTGTTGTACGCGTTGGTTCATCTTTAGAGCTCGTATAACAAGCACGAGGTGTTACCTGTAATGCACCATACTGATAAACTTCACCAAGAGAAACTTCAAAACGCGTCGTCCGACCTGTAATTTTATCAAGACCTGCAAATACAGCAATTCCATTGCTAATACGCTCAGCCCGCCCCCCACTATTTAAGGATAAAAGCACTAAAATTCCCATTAAAAAAATATATATAAAATGCTTCAACCCTAACAATAAAGAAAACCTCATCATATCTAAACCAATCGCACCCTAAAAATAACTCTTGTTATAACGTAGAGCCAAAAAAGACAAAAATACACACGCCCATTAAAACATTTTATTTTTTAGGTGACCACGCATCATAATCTTTACGTACACAAGGACTCTCATCATTGTAAGGGATAGCCCCCTTTGGTCGATAGGCCTCACTTGTTCCTGTCATATTTGCAACGTGCGGCTTTTCCCATTCATAGGAATGATAATCTTCCTGTGTCGGTGGCCACTTACAACGATGATGAATCCAACCGTGCCAACCTGGTGGAATAGTAGAAGGTTCAGAATAGTCTTTATAAATAACCCAACGGTGCGGGTAACCATCCTTATGAAGTCCCCCTTCATAATATATATTACCAAATTGATCTTTCCCTATCTGCTTACCTTTACGCCATGTGAAAAAACGCGTACCCATGGTATTACCATTCCACCAGGTAAAGATTTGCTTAAAAAAACGAGCCATTTTCTATTCCATTTCTTCAGTATGCTCATGAAATCAATCGCTGGAATAAACTTGTTAATGCTTTAAATTACCGAAAAATTTGCTGGTAAATTCAGACACAACTCCAATTGATAGGATAATTTTTCATCCCTTCATTTCGAGAAGATATCATATTTATAAATTCTTCTCTACCCCATAAAATTTAATCTATGCCAAGTTTCATCTTAACTAATTCATTAACAGTTTGAGGATTTGCCTTACCGCCTGTTGCTTTCATTACCTGTCCAACAAACCAACCTGCTAAAGCAGGCTTTTGCTTTGCTTGCGCAACTTTATCAGAATTATTGGCAACGATCTCATCAACAGCTCTTTCAATAGCCTTTGTATCAGTTACCTGCTTCATATTGCGCTCTTCTACAATTTGGCGTGGATCTCCCCCCTCATTCCAAACAATCTCAAAAAGATCTTTGGCAATTTTTCCAGAAATAACACCTTCTTTTATAAGATCAATAATGCTTCCCAATTGATTTGGCGATACTGGTGTCTCATCAATTTCACGATTATTTTTATTTAAAGCCCCTAAAAGATCATTGATTACCCAATTGGCAACTATTTTTCCATCACGCCCACGAACGACTTCTTCAAAATAATCAGCAATAGCTTTTTCTGTCACAAGAATGGAAGCATCATACACTGTCAATCCCATTTCTTTAACAAAACGTGCTTTTATAGTATCGGGCAATTCTGGTAAATCCGCGGCCAAAGCATCCACAAATGCTTGATCAAATTCTAATGGTAAAAGATCAGGATCAGGAAAATAACGATAGTCATGCGCTTCTTCCTTTGAGCGCATAGAGCGGGTTTCTCCTTTAGTGGCGTCAAAAAGCCGAGTTTCTTGCTCTATGACGCCTCCATCTTCTAAAATCGCGATCTGACGACGCGCTTCATACTCAATCGCTTGACCAATAAAGCGTATAGAATTAACGTTTTTAATTTCACAACGCGTTCCAAAAGCTTCACCAGGACGGCGAACGGATACATTAACATCTGCACGCATAGAACCTTCATCCATATTGCCATCGCAGGTCCCTAAATAACGAACAATCGTACGCAATTTTGTCATATAAGCTTTGGCTTCATCTGATGAGCGCATATCAGGTTTGGAAACTATTTCCATAAGCGCAACACCAGAGCGATTAAGATCCACAAAAGACATTGTTGGATGTTGATCATGCATTGATTTTCCAGCATCCTGTTCAAGATGTAATCTTTCAATTCCTATTTCAATATCCTCAAATTGACCATTTGAATCTGGACCAACAGATATAATAATCTTCCCCTCTCCTACAATGGGATATCGAAACTGAGAAATCTGATACCCCTGCGGTAAATCTGGATAAAAATAATTCTTACGATCAAAAACAGATTTTAAATTAATACGCGCTTTTAATCCCAAACCTGTTCGAACTGCCTGACGAACACATTCTTGATTAAGAACAGGCAACATCCCTGGCATAGCCGCATCAATAAGTGATACATGGTTGTTTGGCTCTGCACCAAATTTGGTTGATGCACCTGAAAAAAGTTTTGAATTTGATATGATTTGCGCATGAACCTCCATGCCAATGATGACTTCCCAATCACCTGTAACGCCAGAAATAAAACGTTTAGAATTAGGTGCACGCGTATCAATGATGCTCATTGCCAATCCACCACCAATATTTTAAAATATATCTCATAATTTATTTCAAACCATTTACAGTACAAGCTTGGAATATAACAATATCACAACAACCCGTTTCCATCGGGCTTGTTTTATTTGCGGAAATATTAAGCTTTTTTAGAAGCCTTTTTCTTAGCCGATGTTTTCTCTGCAGACTTCTCTTTCACAGCAGATTTTTTCTTTGCCGGCTTTTCTTCAGGAAGATCTAATTCGTCATATTCTTTCATTAATTCTTCAATCGTCACTTCTTTATCTGTAACTTTTATCTGTGCTAACAAATGATCAATAACTTTTTCTTCAAAAATCGGAGCACGCAGATTTTCAACAGCTTCCGGCGTCTTACGGAAAAAATCCATAATCTCTTTTTCTTGACCAGGATATTGACGAACTTGCTCAAAAACAGCTGCTTTTAGCTCATCCTCACTAACTTTAACACCGACCTTCATTCCAATTTCAGAAAGCACTAAACCAAGACGGACGCGACGTTGCGCAAGGACACGATATTCCTCCCGTGCCTTTTCTTCTGTAATACCCTCGTCTTCAAAAGTACGCCCGGCCTTTTTCAAATCATCATTAACCTGAGCCCATATATTATTGAATTCAATTTCTAAAAGCCCTTCAGGAATCTCAAAATTATAATCAGCATCTAAAGCATCAAGAATTTGACGCTTAATTTTTTGACGTGTCATTGAACCATATTGACTTTCAATCTGTCCACGAACAACCTCACGCAAGCGATCTAGAGATTCTAAGCCAACTTTTTTCGCCGCCTCATCATCAATTTTTAATTCATCTGGTTTGAAGACAGCTTTGATAGTGATATCAAACTCTGCTTCTCGTCCTGCTAAATGCGCTGCACTATAATTATCTGGGAATTTTACAGAAATTGTTTTTGCATCCCCAGCTTTTATACCAACCAATTGTTCTTCGAAACCAGGAATAAATTGTTTTGATCCAAGAATTAGTTGTGCATCATTATCTGCCCCACCTTCAAATGGAACTCCTTCAAGCTTACCTAGATAATCTATGGTAATACGATCACCTTCTTCGGAAGATCCCTCTTTTAGAGAATAATTCCGTGTAGAAGAAAGGACGCGATTGACTTGCTCATCAATATCCTTTTCAGGAATAGCTGCAATTTCACGAATAACTTCAATATGTTCAAAGGCTTTAATTTCAATTTTTGGTAAAACCTCATACTTTAAACTAAAAGTAAAATCGGCTTTTCCATCTAGAGTTTTTTCATCTTCATCTATATCAATTTTCGGTTGCATCGCTGGACGTTCATCGCGGTCTGCTAAAACAGAACGTGGCGCATCAGCGAGTATCTCATTGAGAATCTCTGCCATGAAAGATTTACCATACATTTTTCGCAAATGCCCACCTGGCACTTTACCAGGACGAAAACCATTAAGCTTGATTTTACCCTTGGTATCATCCAATCGTTCATTCAACTTTTTTTCTAAATCTTTCGCTGGAACCACGATCTTAATTTCGCGCTTCAGTCCTTCATTAAGCGTCTCGGTAACCTGCATTAAACACCTTCATTTTTCTAAGGAAAGGGATAACCCCTCTCTAATCATCATTACATTCTAACACTTCAAGTGTTACATTACCATGAAGCGGAATTCCAGACACGTAGAAATCCGTAGCACTTAAGGGATTGCTTTGGTGCGGATGGAGGGACTCGAACCCCCACGGTCTCCCGCCAGAACCTAAATCTGGTGCGTCTACCAATTTCGCCACATCCGCTCAAACTAAGCAAGCTAATAACCTTATACAAGCGGCGTTTCTATACCATTAATTATAGAAAAAAAGCAAACAAATATATTAAAAAAAACTCAATACACGTCTTTCTTACAAAGAACAAAACAAAATCTACGCTTTTCATACACGGCGACTTAGGCTAATAAGTCGACTATGTTAAAGACATTTGATACTCCAATTCATATTATCGGTGGCGGTCTTGCAGGGTGTGAAGCAAGCTGGCAAATCGCTCAATCAGGAATTCCTGTTGTTTTGCATGAAATGCGTCCCCAAAAAAAATCAGATGCCCATAAAACTGATAAATTGGCAGAACTGGTTTGTTCAAACTCCTTTCGTTCTGATGATTCATCAACAAATGCCGTAGGGCTTTTACACGCTGAAATGCGATTAGCAAAATCATTAATTATGAAAGCTGCTGATGCCAATAAAGTCCCCGCGGGCAGTGCTCTTGCTGTTGACCGTGATGGATTTTCAAAAACCGTGACATCAGCACTTGAAAACCATTCGCTTATAAAGATCAAACGCGAAGAAATTCAAGAGATTCCTAGAGATTGGAAACATGTTGTTATTGCAACGGGGCCCCTTACCTCACCTGCACTTGCTCAAGAGTTAAAAGCAATAACCGGCATAAAAGCCCTTTCTTTTTATGATGCTATTGCACCTATTATCCATACCGATAGTATTGATATGAATATTTGTTGGTATCAGTCTCGCTACGATAAAATTGGTCCTGAAGGAACAGGAAAAGATTATCTTAATTGTCCCCTCAACAAAGAACAATATGAAACATTCGTTGAAGCACTAAAAAGTGCAGAGAAAACAGAGTTTCGTGACTTTGAAAAAACGCCCTATTTTGATGGATGCCTTCCCATCGAAATTATGGCTGAGCGTGGGATTGAAACTTTAAGACATGGTCCTATGAAACCTATGGGCTTAACAAATACCCATAATCCTACCGTTAAACCCTATGCTGTCGTTCAATTACGCCAAGATAATAAACTCGGAACGCTTTACAATATGGTTGGCTTTCAAACAAAACTAAAATATGGAGAACAGGTTTGCATTTTTAGAATGATTCCCGGTCTTGAAAAAGCGGAATTTGCACGCCTTGGTGGTCTTCACCGTAATACCTATCTCAATTCTCCAATCATTCTTGATCAAACCCTTTGTTTAAAACAAAAAAAACAACTACGCTTTGCAGGGCAAATTACCGGATGTGAAGGTTATGTAGAATCAACGGCTATAGGGCTTCTTGCTGGACGTTTTGCTGCTGCCGAATATCATCATAATTGTCCTTGCATTCCCCCACAAACCACAGCATTCGGAGCTCTTTTGAATCATATTACGGGAGGACACATTATAGATGAAGAAGCAGAAAGACAGTCTTTTCAGCCAATGAATATCAATTTTGGACTCTTCCCCCCTATTGCTTCTCTT
This sequence comes from Bartonella sp. ML70XJBT, assembly GCF_028618425.1. NCBI lineage: Bacteria > Pseudomonadati > Pseudomonadota > Alphaproteobacteria > Hyphomicrobiales > Bartonellaceae > Bartonella > Bartonella sp. ML70XJBT. The sequence continues at coordinate 48,832 of NZ_JAQISX010000014.1, read as the reverse complement.
AAAGATTCAAAAAAACGCTTGCCAAGTAAAGAAAAAAAATTAGCAAAAAAACAAGCTATAACAGCGAGAGCTCTCAATGATTGTGTTCAGTGGTTAACGAATAAGGAATCAAAGAGCGCCTGTTTATAACAAATATATTCTGACGCCTTGTTAAAAATACTATCTCAATCGATAGGTTGTTGTTTATATTTCAGCATTTATTCAATAATGTAAAAGATACGAATAATTATATCAATATATTATTTTATAATAATAATCTTTTCTTTTTTTGACTTTTTTCTTAATGTTTATGAGACCTTCTCATTTTAACTTTTGTGTAATAAAGAAAAAATACTCGCTTGCATCATTGAAATGGCAATACCTCTTTATAAAATAAACTTACAATATTTTGACTTATAATTATAATTTATCTCTTTCTATCTTAAATGAGCAACTTAAATATCGTATTTTTTTATTTCAGACTCTCTTATAGCAATCAATAAAGACCATCTGCTTAATCCGTCAAGTGCTCGCTCACACTAGCAAGACTAGTCTTGTAAGTTAAGAGAGCTATTAAAAAGAATAAAACTATTCTTTATGCACTAGCCTCAAATGCCGAGAGCCGACCACAACATTATAGAAACTGAAAAATAGTATGATACCGTCAACGAGCACCCTTATTAAGCAAAAAACGGTAGCTTATAGAAAATTTTATACATTTCACAGAATTTTTTTGTTTTATACTATTTTTATAGGTACTGTTTCTGAAGAAACTCTTTAGCCCTTCCACATAATAAAAATTAACTCATATTTTATAAGCTCTATAATAGCCCATTATTAAAATGGAATATTTATTGAAAAGGTTAAAAAATATACATTTCAAGCCTATGGTATTTTATGTAACTTTTACAATCATTTTCAGAAACATTAGTCATTCATGAAATGAGAAAAAAGGTACAAAGACTTAAAATTTTTATATGAAAAACGTACCACAATATCTCTGTCTAAGAAATATCTGTAAAAAAACCCGCTTATAAATAAATCGGGTTTTTTTTAATGTTGTTTAAATTATTTTTTATTAACCGCTTCTTTAAGGCTTTTTCCTGCAGAAAATTTAGGCACAGAACGTGCTGGAATATCGATTTCAGCACCAGTTGAAGGATTACGCCCCTTTGTCGCAGCACGATGAGAAACTTCAAAAGAGCCAAAACCTGGAAGACGTACATCGCCTCCTGAAGCTAAAGTTTCTGTTATAGAAGCCATAAAAGCGTCAACAACAGCACCAGCTTGCGCTTTCGAAACACCTGCCTTTTCAGCAACGGAACTAACCAGTTCACTTTTATTCATAAGATATTTCCTTTCCCTATATTAACTGACAACATGATCTAATCATGTTATTGATCAGTTTATTGAAAAGTACAGCAAACAGAAATCTTATTTTTATTCAAAACATTGTTTTTTTAGCAATAATCACAGTTATTCACGGAATTTTTCACTTTTTTTAACAAAAAAAAGAATAATAACCACAACAATGCCTTCTGTACCTTTTAAAATGCCGATATAAGCAAGATGCGTGAATCAGTGCGCAATCTGTATTCCTTCACTATCGCTGTTCTCTGACCGGATAGGGACAGCTACTGTAGAAGGTTCTTTCCACTCAATAGTGTCAGGAAAACGAACCAGAGCGTGTTTCAAAACTTCACTCACATGATTTACTGGAATAACTTCCATATTATTTTTGACATCATCAGGAATATCAACCAAATCTTTTACGTTTTCTTCAGGGATAAGTACTTTTTTTATCCCTCCTCGAAGCGCAGCTAGGAGTTTTTCTTTTAATCCACCAATTGGTAAAACACGTCCACGTAAAGTAATTTCACCAGTCATTGCAATATCTTTATGCACAGCTATCCCTGTAAGAACTGAAACAATTGCTGTCACCATAGCAATCCCAGCAGATGGTCCATCTTTTGGTGTCGCTCCCTCTGGAACATGAACATGGATATCGCATTTTTCAAAAAGTGAAGGTTCAACCCCAAAATCAACAGCACGAGAACGCACATAAGATGCTGCCGCGGAAATAGACTCTTTCATAATATCACGCAAATTTCCAGTTACAGTCATCTTGCCTTTGCCGGGCATCATCACACCTTCAATGGTCAATAACTCTCCACCAACTTCTGTCCACGCAAGACCTGTTACAACACCAATGTGATTCTCTCCTTCAATCTGATTGTAATGATAACGTTTAACACCCAAGAAATCACCGAGATTACTTTCTGTAACCTTTACAGATTTTTGATGCGTTTTGAGAATTTTTGTAACAGATTTACGGGCTATTTTCATGAGTTCACGCTCAAGATTACGGACACCTGCTTCACGTGTGTAAAACTGAATAATCGATCTTAGTGCTCCATCAGAAATGCTGAGTTCTTTTTTAGACAAACAGTGGTCTTTGAGTGCCTTTGGTAAAAGATGCTGCTTAACAATTTCCATTTTTTCACATTCAGTATAACCTGCAATACGAATAATTTCCATTCGATCCATTAATGGACCTGGAATATTAAGGGTATTGGCAGTTGTGATAAACATGACATCAGAAAGATCATATTCAACTTCCAAATAGTGGTCAATGAATGTAGCATTTTGTTCAGGATCAAGAACTTCTAATAAAGCAGAGGAAGGATCTCCACGAAAATCCTGTCCCATTTTATCAATTTCATCAAGCAAGAAAAGCGGGTTAGATTTTTTTGCTTTTTTCATAGACTGGATAATTTTTCCAGGCATGGAACCAATATAGGTGCGGCGATGTCCGCGAATTTCCGCTTCATCCCGTACACCTCCCAATGAGATACGAACATACTCACGCCCCGTTGCCTTTGCAATAGAGCGCGCTAATGATGTTTTCCCAACACCAGGAGGACCTAATAAACAAATAATGGGACCTTTTATCTTTGATGCACGACTTTGCACAGCCAAATATTCAATAATTCTCTCCTTGACTTTTTCAAGACCAAAATGTTCATTATTCATGACCTTTTCAGCAAAATCTAAATTGTTTTTAATCTTAGATTTTTTACCCCAAGGCATTGCTAATAACCAGTCAAGATAGTTACGAACAACTGTTGCTTCTGCCGACATCGGAGACATATTCCGTAATTTTCTCAATTCTGCTCCAGCTTTTTCCTGTGCTTCCTTGGATAGTTTTGTACTCTTAATACGGTCTTCTAGCTCAGAGAGCTCATCGCGGCTATCATCTCCTGCTCCTAACTCTTTTTGAATAGCCTTCATTTGCTCATTGAGATAATATTCCCGTTGGTTTTTTTCCATTTGCCGTTTCACGTGCGAACGAATACGTTTTTCAACCTGCAAAACAGAAATTTCTCCTTCCATGAAAGATAGAACACGTTCAAGACGAGCTCGTACAGATAAGAGCTCTAATATTTCCTGTTTTTCTGCAAGTTTAATCATCAAATGAGAGGCAATCGTATCAGCAAGCTTAGAAGGATTATCAATCTGGCCTATTGCATTGACAACTTCAGGAGAGATTTTTTTGTTAAGCTTTACATAGTTTTCAAAATAAGCAATTACCGACCTTGAAAGAGCTTCAATCTCAACATCACCCTCTCTAGGTTCTTCTGTAACAGCTGCAAAAGCCTGATGATAACCATCACTTAAAGAAAATTGACTAATTTTTGCACGTGCAGTCCCTTCAACCAAGACCTTTACCGTTCCATCAGGAAGCTTTAAAAGTTGGAGAATATTGGCAAATGTACCAATATGATAAATATCCTCTGATTTTGGATCATCATCAGAAGCATTTTTTTGTGTCACCAAAAGGATTTGCTTATCAACCGCCATCGTTTCTTCAAGAGCACGAATTGATTTTTCGCGGCCCACAAAAAGTGGAACAATCATATGGGGGAAGACAACAATATCACGAAGAGGTAAAACAGCATAAACCCCATCTCTCACTTCATCTATCTTTTCATCAATATATTGCATAACTCTCCTTTCTGGAGCTATGAGCTATCTATAATACCAAGCCCACCCTTAGAAAACCTCAGCTCTCCACAATACATGAAGTGGTAATTGCTAACACATAAATCAAGCATTATAACGATATTATTAGAAACGTTTATTAAATACCATTCATTAACTCTTTTTATATTGTATATCGCAGCAATGTCATGCTGATACATTCTCTTTATCTTCTGCACGTTCTGAGTAAATATAAAGAGGACTCGCTTTCCCATGAACAACATCGCTTGAAATAACCACTTTTTGAACCCCTTCAAGAGCTGGTAATTCAAACATCGTCTCAAGAAGGATCTTCTCCATAATGGATCGTAAACCACGTGCACCAGTTTTACGTTCAATTGCTTTCTTCGCGATAGCACGTAAAGCATCTTCGTGAAATGCTAACTCAACATTTTCCATTTCAAAAAGACGCTGATATTGCTTTACCAATGCATTTTTAGGTTGTGACAAAATTTGCACGAGAGCGTTAACGTCTAAATCCTCTAAGGTGGCAACGATAGGAAGACGCCCTATAAATTCTGGTATTAAACCAAACTTTATAAGATCTTCAGGCTCTAAATCACGAAAAATTTCACCAACACAACGTTCATCAGGAGCCTTAACAGTCGCAGAAAAACCAATGGAAGTTTTTTCACCACGTCCTGAAATAATCCGCTCTAAACCTGCAAAAGCCCCCCCACAAATAAATAAAATGTTTGTGGTGTCAACCTGAAGGAACTCTTGTTGGGGATGTTTACGTCCACCTTGTGGAGGAACAGAAGCAATCGTTCCTTCCATAATTTTTAATAAGGCTTGCTGAACTCCTTCTCCAGAAACATCTCTTGTAATAGAAGGATTGTCAGCCTTACGAGAAATCTTATCAACCTCATCAATATAAACAATACCACGCTGCGCACGTTCAACGTTATAATCCGCCGCTTGAAGAAGTTTTAAAATAATATTTTCAACATCTTCCCCCACATAACCTGCTTCAGTTAAAGTGGTCGCATCCGCCATTGTAAAAGGAACATCAATAATACGTGCTAATGTTTGTGCAAGATAAGTTTTACCGCAGCCCGTTGGACCAACAAGAAGAATATTTGATTTAGCCAATTCAATATCATTGCTTTTAGACTGATGCGCCAACCGTTTATAATGATTATGAACGGCAACAGAAAGAACACGCTTTGCATACTGCTGACCAATAACATAATCATCAAGAACTGTTATAATTTCCTGTGGAGTAGGAACACCATCACGCACCTTAACCCCAGAAGACTTGTTTTCTTCCCGAATAATATCCATGCAAAGCTCTACACATTCATCACAGATAAATACAGTAGGCCCCGCAATGAGCTTACGCACCTCATGTTGACTCTTGCCGCAGAACGAGCAATAGAGAGTATTTTTTGATTCGTTCCCGCTATTGCTAATTTTGCTCATTTTTCTTTCCTTTCACCACGATATATGAATACTTCGCCTTTTCAAAGGAAGCTTTTCATCATGAAAACTAAAAGACATATAGAAAATCATAAATGTCTTAATATTTTTAGGTGTTTCTCCTAATTTTTGCGATATTTTCTATTAAACTCTTTATTTAAAGTAGCTGTTTTTTCTATAAAAACTCTTAATCTTTTTCTTCTTTTTCAGTTTCTGCACGATACTGTATAACATCGTCAACCAAACCAAATGCTTTAGCTTCTTCTGCTGTCATAAAATGATCGCGATCAAGCGTTCTTTCAATAACCTCATAACCTTGACCTGTATGTTGAACATAAATTTCATTTAAACGCCGTTTCATCTTTATAATATCTTGTGCATGTCGCTCAATATCTGAAGCCTGACCTTGAAAACCACCAGAGGGTTGATGCACCATAATACGTGCATTTGGCAATGTAAAACGATGACCTTTTCCTCCAGCTGTTAACAATAATGATCCCATAGATGCTGCCTGCCCCATGCAAAGTGTAGAAACAGGAGGGCGAATAAACTGCATAGTATCATAAATAGCCATTCCAGAGGTCACAACACCCCCTGGAGAATTAATATAAAGACTAATTTCTTTTTTAGGATTTTCGGCTTCCAAGAAAAGTAATTGTGCACAAACAAGCATCGCCATACTATCTTCAACAGGGCCATTAATAAAAATAATCCGCTCCTTTAAAAGACGGGAAAAAATATCATAGGCCCGTTCACCACGATTGGTTTGTTCAATAACCATAGGCACAAGGCTTAATGCTGTTTTCATTGGATCACTCATATTTTTATTTCCTTGTCATATAACAATCGCTCTTTACACATTCAATATTTTTATCCATAGGCTAACATTACTCTCTTGTGCAAGCGACAATCAAGAGCCGTTTAAGATAGATTAAAATCTCAATGGTTAAAATAGCGATAATAACTCTACCTAAACAAATTATGAACTTCAGGAATGCAAGAGACTGCCCAGTGTTAAAAACTTCCTTCCTTAGGTCTTTGCGTAGTCTTAGTCTTTCTGTGAATATGAAATCCTATCAAGCGTAAATCTGTAAGCGGTTTTATACCAAAAGCTGGTTCAAAGATGTACTCAGTTTTTCGCTCTGTCCAATAATAAAAAATTTCCTTTGCCTCGTGAAAGAATATATTGTTTTTCTAACCGTGAAATACCATCATTTCCAAATATATTAACACCAAAATTTCCCGGTAAAATTGGCATTTTTTCTCTTTAACCAGAATGGTCTCCAAACACGACGCTTAAAACCCAAGCTCATGAGGAATAATTTCCTACTTGCCCAATAATCTTCAAACACTTTTATAGTAGGGTTATTGGGGGGGAAATAAAGGGCAGAAACGCGTATTCCTATATGATTTTCTCTTGCCAACTAAACTTTATTCACATCTGGATGAAACTGTTTAACGAGATAAACATCTGTATCTAACCAAACTCCTTGTTGATATTTCATCAACATAACACGAAAAAAATCCGAGAACTGAACTATTTACATCTTGGTTTATCATCAAAAAAATTGGGATTAAGGCGGTAAATTGCTGAGCGTGGTAGAATTGATTCTGCTGCACATAATTCAATACTAGCGGAAAGATTCTCTATTTTTTTTATCGTAACTAAAAAGCTTAAAGCATCGCCCAGTTTTTTATCATTAAAGACAAACAAAGTCCATCAACCAATCTCAATTGTCCCCGATACCCAAAAGTGCAAATATCCATAGGTACTAGATCAAAAATATTCCAAACTTACGCGAAAAAGTTGTTCAACATCACGCACTCTATCAGCAAGGGCAAAAATCACGATCCGATCACCAGACAAAATACGCGCCTCTGCTGAAAGTTGTATGATTGTCTTATTACGATAAATTGCTCCAATTCTCAAACCATCTGATAAATTAAGCTCTGATAATGACTTACCAACCAATGAAGATGTTTGCATCACTTCAGCTTCAATAATTTCTGCTCGACCATTAAAAACTGAATGAACAGAGCGAATACGACCACGACGCATTTGTTGCAAAATTTTTGATATTGTAACGCTATGAGGATTAAGATAGGCATCCACACCAACGGCGCGGCTAAACTCTTGATAGGCAACATTATTAATTAATACCATATTGGCTTTGCAACCCAATCTTTTAGCAATAATAGCGCTTAAAAGATTAACCTGATCCTGATTGGTCAATGTAATCATTAAATCGGCCTGATCAATTCCCGCATCTTGAAGAATCACTGGATCTAACACATTACCATATAAAACGGTTGTTTTTTCAAGTTGATCAGCAATCGTGAGGGCTCTTTCTCTCTGCGATTCTATAATCTTCAATTTTAATTTATGAAGACGCTTTTCAATCGCTTGAGCAACATAAAGGCCAATGTGCCCGCCTCCTGCAATAATCATGCGGTGGGCATCTTGTTCTTTATGACCAAAGAGCCCAACAGCACGACGCATCTGCTCACGAGCAACAACAAGATAGGTTATATCACCAACGCGTAATTGCGTTTCTGAATGTGCAATCAATAATTCCGAGCCACGTTTAATAGCGGTAACCGTCGTGTTAAGATCTGGAAAAAGCTCTGTTAATTGACGCAAAGGTGTATTAATGACCGGACAATCTTCCATACACTCCAAAGCGAGCGCAACAATATCATCATTACAAAAATAAAGAACATCTATTGCACCAGGCAGAGCAATACGACGTAAAACCATTTCTCCAACTTCAACTTCTGGTGAAATAACCACATCTATGGGAATATTCTCTCTGGAAAAAAGTGTCTTATAGCGGGGTTCTAAATAAGATTGTGAGCGAATACGAGCAATTTTTGTGGGAATATCAAATAATGAATGAGCGACCTGACAAGCGACCATATTTACTTCATCAAACAAAGTGACAGCAATCAACATATCAGCTTTGTCTGCATCTGCAGCCAAAAGAACTTCAGGACGAGAACCATGACCAACAAAACCTCTCACATCCAATGTATAGCGAATTTTTTCAATTAATTTGGTTTCAATATCAATAACAGTAACATCGTGATTTTCAGCAGCAAGACGCTCTGCTATCCCATAACCAACCTGTCCTGCACCGCAAATAATAACACGCATAACTTCAAGAAACTCCAAGCGCTTTAAGCTTACGGTGCAAAGCTGAACGCTCCATGCCTATAAATTCAGCAGTACGCGATATATTTCCACCCAAACGCCCAATCTGTGCCACTAAATATCTCTTTTCAAACAATTCTCGTGCTTCACGCAACGGTAAATCCATGATACTTTCATCCGAATCCATTTGAAGACGAGGTAAAGGATCACTCACTTCACTGGGAAGAACATCCGCTGTTATCGGACCATCACCATCCCGCACAAGAATAAGAAGACGCTCAATATTATTGCGTAATTGCCGTACATTACCCGGCCAAGCATACGTTTGCAAAATAGCGATCACATCATCACTGATTTCACGCGGCTTAATTCCAACCTGCTGCGATATTGTTTTTACAAAATAATGTACAAGTTCTGGAATATCTTCACAACGCGCTGATAATGGTGGAACAGTAATAGGAACAACCGAAAGGCGGTGGAAAAGATCTTCTCTAAAACGCCCGTCAGAAATGAGGTTTTCAAGATTTTGCGCCGTTGAAGAAATGATACGAACATCCACCTTAACACGTTTTGTACCACCAACTCTCTCAAATGTCTGTCCCGTTAATACCCGCAGAATCTTACCCTGAGTTTCACGCGGCATATCAGCAACTTCATCAAGATAAAGTATCCCACCATGGGCTTCCTCTAAAGCACCGATCTTGCGCTCTCTTCCCTCCATTTCGCTGCCAAATAACTCTATTTCCATTCTGTCCGGCGTAATCGTTGCCGCATTTATTGTAACAAATGGCCCATTTGAACGTGTTGAGAGAGCATGAATAGTTCGTGCAACAGTCTCTTTTCCCGCTCCTGAAGGACCTGTTATCATGATGCGACTATTGGTTGGTGCTACTTTTTCTATGATGTGACGCAAATTTCTTATAACTGTCGATTTTCCGATCAGCTCCAATGTCTCACTTGAACGTTTTCTCAATTCTGAAAGCTCACGTTTTAAATTTGAGTTTTCAAGTGTTCTTTCTGCAACCAATACAAGTCTATCAGCTTTAAAAGGTTTTTCAATGAAATCATAGGCCCCACGCTTTATAGCTGAAACAGCCGTCTCAATATTACCATGACCAGAGATCATAACCACCGGAAGAGCTGGATATTGTATCTTAATTTCATCAAGTAGTGCTAAACCATCGAGGCGACTCCCTTGTAACCAAATATCTAAAAAAATGAGTTTTGGAATACGCTCACTAATTTGAGCTAACGCTTCATCAGAGTTACAAGCAACACGCGTTTCATAACCCTCATCATCTAAAATACCAGCAACAAGCTCACGAATATCTGCTTCATCATCAACAATCAAGATATCTGATACCATACTATTCCCCTATCTTATGATTTATGGCTTGTATAATACTACCCTGCTTCCCCCCATCTGAGGGAAATATCAAACGGATCATCGCACCACGACCTTTATAAAAACTCTCCGGTGCATCATGAAGCTCCATGGAGCCTCCGTGATCTTCAATAACTTTGCGCACAATGGCTAGCCCGAGTCCTGTTCCTTTCTCCCGCGTTGTTATATAGGGTTCTAATAACTTTTGTCTTTGCTCTTTAGGAAGTCCTTTCCCGTTATCAACAACATCCACAACCACCCATTCTTCTTGACGATAAGAACGGACAAGGATATGACCGTGAATATTTTCCTCTCGCATAACCGAATCTATGGATTCGCTCGCATTTTTAATAACGTTGCAAAAAGCCTGAACAATAAGACGATTATCAAATGCACCCATAAGGGGTAGACTTCCTAAGTCTTGCTCAAATTGAATATCATGTCGCGTCACTTCTATCAAGAAACATGCTTCACGCAACAATTCACGTATATCTAAAACATGCATTTGCGGTTTGGGCATCCGTGCAAAAGAAGAAAACTCATCAACCATACGCCCAATATCTCCAACTTGGCGAATAATTGTGTCAATACACCGCTCAAAGACCTCTTTATCTTGTGTAATAACTTTGTTATAACGCTTACGAATACGTTCAGCGGATAACTGAATAGGTGTGAGTGGATTTTTAATTTCGTGTGCAATACGCCGCGCAATATCCGCCCACGCCGCTGTGCGTTGCGCTGCAACGAGATCTGTAATATCATCAATTGTTAAAACCCAAGATTGTCCCTGTCCATCATCCTCTTCCATTGTAACTTGAACATTACAAACACGCTCTTTTCCTGCAACGTTTAAAGTGACCTGCTCACGATGATTTTTACGCCCCAATGAACGTGCAAACTGAAAAACCTGCCAAATTTCAGCACTTAAAGATAAAAGACTTTGTCCCACAACCTGTTCAAAGCGAATATCAAACATCGTTTCAATGGATCGATTGATAATTGTAATATCACCATTATCATCGATACCTGCAACTCCCGCTGTTACGCCCGATAACACAGCTTCAGAAAAACGCCGTCTCTCATCAATTTGATCACGTACTGCAATCAACTCATTACGCCGGCTTTTCAATTCACTGACCATGTAATTAAAAGTTTTGGATAATTGTCCAATATCCCCATCTTTTGCTCGCACTGGCACAAAAATTTCCATATTCCCAGAAGCAACATCATCAGCAGCACTAATGAGAAGACGAATAGGACGAACTAAACGATCAGCAACAGCAATAGCCGCCCAAATAGCAGATAAGAATAAACTAAAAAAAAGACATAAATAAAGCATACCAAATGCAATTTGTGTCAGTAGGCGATTTTCATTTAAATCACGATAACGATCTGTATTAACTTCTGTCAAACGTAAAGCTGATAAAACGCCTTTATCAACGTCACGCACTAAATATAAAAATGTGTTTGGAATATTGTTAAATTTTAAAATAATACCGAAATAATCATGCACGCCTGGTTGAAAAGAAAAAGGCCTCTCACTGGTTGCACGCTCGATAAGGTACGAAGGAGGAATTGGTAGTTTATCCTCATCACCAAGAGCACTTGATACAAAAATCGTTCCGCTAGAACTTAACAAAAATGCACCACGCAAATTGCGTCCTAGAGCATGACGCGTTAATTGCATCCGATATTCAGCTGGATTACGTTCTAAAAGTTTTTTGTTATCAAGTGCAAACGCCATCGCGTAGGATAAATTTTTTAAATTTTGAAGCATTTCATCTGCATAAGCATTTGCTAAATCAATAGAAGAACCGACAATTTGCCGTGTTGTTGTATCAAACCATCGATCTAGTCCTAAATTTAGTGCTGGACCCGATACAAGAGCGACAGCAACAGCTGGCATGGTTGCAACAAGTGCAAACAATGAAATAAGGCGCACATGAAGACGCGAGCCTGCACGCCTTGAACGCCAAGCTCGAATGATGGGAATCATCTCATAAAAAACGATGACAACAAGCCCTAAAACCCAAAAACTATTGATCCCTATAAGAATAAGGGTTACTGTTCTACTAGGAACAATAGGGGTCAATCCAATGAGAATGATAAACGAAATAGAGGCTGTAAGTAAAGCCAATACAATAATTGCAATCCCTAAAAAGATATATACCTTACTCAAACGATACAACTCATCGTTATGAGTGTTTTTATCGATATCTTGAGGATTCGTCACAGATGTTGCATTCATCATAAGCTTACAGATCCTTATCTCATTATTTTCATATAACCTTTTGTGACAAAAATTGACAATAATAATACTCCATTTAAAATAGAGCAAATAAATATAATCAATAAGGAAGAACTTCTTAATTTTGCAAAATATCTTTAAAATAAACTGCGTTCGACGATACTTTACAAAGGAAATAAGATGCGATTAACAAAACAAACAAATTATGCTCTTCGAATGCTCATGTACTGTGCGGATAATCAGGGATCACTCAGTCGTGTTCCAGAAATTGCTAAAACATATGCTGTTTCGGAACTTTTTTTATTTAAAATCCTTCAACCGCTTGTTCAAGCAGGTTTTATACAAACAGTGCGTGGACGCAATGGTGGTGTTAAATTGGCTAAACCCGCAGAAGAGATTTCCGTTGCTGATGTTTTGAAAGTAACAGAAGATAACTTTTCCCTCGCAGAATGTTTCAATAATGCAGAATCCGATTGTCCATTGATCGATTTTTGTGGTTTAAACACCGCCCTTCAAAAAGCATTAAATGCTTTTTTTGAGGTTTTATCCGTGATATCCCTTGCTGATCTACAACGACCATCCTTTCAAAATCATTTTAAAGTTAATAAATAATAAATTGAAATTATAACATAAGGAGATTTAGTATTTCTATTGCAGCAATCATATTAGCCGCTGGACGTGGTGAAAGAGCAGGATCTCCCCATGAAACTCCAAAACAATATCGGCTTCTAGGACAAAAGCCGATTATTTATCACACCGTACATTGTTTTTTGCAGCATCCAGCTATTACAACAATTATCCTCGTTATTCATCCAGAAGATCATAAAGTCTGTGAACAAGCACTCGCCGAATTTAAAGAACGCCTTATTATCGTGGAAGGAGGCAATACACGTCAAATCTCTACCTTACATGGACTTCAAGCGCTTAAAAAATTCAATCCCCAATATGTGCATATTCATGATGGTGCACGCCCCTTTATCGAAAATAAGCTCCTTGATAACATTCATAACACTATCACACCTCAAGAAGGCGTTCTTCCTGTTCTCCCCATTTCTGATACCCTTAAACGCGTCAATCATAAGCATGTTTTAGAAACAATTTCTCGTACCCATCTTTATAGTGCACAAACGCCACAGTGTTTTCCCTTTGATCTCATTTTAGCTGCCCATAAACAAGCAAAAAAAGTTTGTAAAGAAAACTTTACTGATGATTGCGCAATTGCCGAATGGTTTGGGATTCCTATGCTAACTGTTCCAGGTGATCCTCATAATATAAAAATTACATGGCACAAAGATTTTGATACCGCCCATTTATATCTCCAGAAAAAAATGCAAATGTTTCCTGATATCCGTACTGGCAATGGCTATGATGTTCACGCATTCGAAAAAGGAACTTTTGTTGTATTATGTGGCATAAAAATTCCTTTTCATAAAAAATTAAATGGACACTCCGATGCAGATGTTGCTCTTCATGCCTTAACAGATGCTCTTCTTGCTACGCAAGGAGCAGGAGATATCGGCACACATTTTTCTCCCTCTGATCCTCAATGGAAAAGTGTATCATCAGAAATTTTTCTCCGTCATGCTCTTGATATTGTTACACAAGCGGGTGGTCGTATCGCTAATGTGGATATCACTTTGATCGCCGAAGAACCAAAAATCGGCCCCTATCGTCAAACAATGATGGAAAATCTTATGCGCATTCTCACAATTTCACCTGATCGAATCTCTATTAAAGCAACAACGAACGAAAAGCTTGGATTTCTTGGTCGTGGTGAAGGTATTGCGGCTTTGGCAACAGCTAGTATTCTTTATCCAGGAGAAATTCCCAAATGACATATTTTTGTGAAAAACAAGCGCATGAAGTTCTTAATACCTGTCGCCAAAAGGGTTTACTTTTAACAACTGTAGAATCTTGTACGGGAGGACTCATTGCTGCAAGCCTCACAAATATTGCAGGATCGTCAGATGTTCTCGATTGTGGATTTGTTGTTTATTCAAATGAAGCTAAGACACGCCTTGTTGGCGTAGATGCTGAACTTATAAAAACCTATGGTGCCGTTTCAAAAGAAGTTGCTCTTGCAATGGCTAAAGGTGGATTAAAACATTCACAAGCTGACATTGCCGTTTCTGTGACAGGAATTGCAGGTCCAGGAGGTGCAAGTCTAAACAAACCTGTAGGACTTGTGCATTTCGCTGTTGCTTGCAAAAATCACTCTCCCTTGCATAAAGAAATACACTTTGGTCATCTTGATCGTAACGCTATACGCCATGCAACTGTTGAAAACGCTTTTCAAATGATTCTACAATTACTTCACTGAATTCCCATACCAATTTCAAAACTCTCTATTAAACATTGAGATTCCATAACCATCAACATCTTGAAAAAATAATTTACTGTACCCAAACTCAGAAATACAAGACCTAAATATCATAAAATTATCTCCCTGTCCTGTTTATGTTGAATTAATCAAGAGCACTCGTTTGCACACTATAAGTTGGTAAAACTGTATGATTTTGAGTAATTCAACATAAAAATAAAACAGATCTGGAACGAGAGAATCCTATTATGGTATTAAGAATTTTAATTCAATATGAATAAAAAAATATTATTATAAATCAATAGATTGTTTAATAATATTGTGATGTTCTGTAAAAAAAAATCCCTAAAAAAGAAAGAGATCATAAAGATGGAAATCAATTTTCCTCTTTACGCCTTCATAAGCAGTAATGGGTATTGTTAAAAAATAACGGAATAGATCATGTTACAGCAGAACCATAAATCTGATGGGCACGCTTTTCAAAAGCATCAGTAAATTTACGAAATGCAATATCAAACATTGAGCCCATCACGCGTCCGAGTATTTTACTTTTAAATTCATAATCAATAAAAAACTCTACATTACATGTATTGGTATTTTCAATACTATGAAAGACCCAATGATTTTCAAGATATTTAAATGGACCATCAATATAGTTAACATCTATCAAACCTTTTTGGGGCTGAAGAAAAACTTGGGTTGTAAACGTTTCTCGAATAACCTTATAGCCAACGGTCATATCTGCAAGAAGCAATGTCTTTTCGTCACATTCTTTGCGAGAACGTATTATTAAAGCCTCACACATGGGTAAAAACTCAGGATAACGTTCAATATCTGACACAAGATCAAACATTTCACGAGCACTGTGAGCAATCTGCCGATGTGTTGTAAAAGTTGGCATAATTATCTCTGTAAAGCAAATTTCTCATCACGTGCCTTTTGCAAAATTGCAAAATCATCGCCTGCATGATGAGATGAGCGCGTCAGAGGATTGGAAGCCATATGTAAAAAACCCTTCACTTTACCAATTTTGGCAAAAGACTCAAATTCTTCAGGAGGCACAAAACGAATAACCGGATGATGTTTTCGTGTAGGCTGCAAATATTGCCCAATTGTCATAAAGTCAACATCTGCAGAGCGTAAATCATCCATCAATTGAAGAATTTCGTTTCGTTCTTCTCCGAGTCCAACCATAATTCCTGATTTTGTAAAGATTGTCGGATCAAGTTCTTTTACGCGTTGTAAGAGACGAATCGAATGAAAATAACGTGCTCCTGGACGAACCTTTAAATATTTAGAAGGAACCGTTTCTAAATTATGATTAAAAACATCAGGTTTAGCAGCAACAACAACTTCTAAAGCCCCATCTTTATGACGAAAATCAGGCGTGAGAACTTCAATTGTTGTCTTTGGAGCCTTTCGACGAATAGCGTAAATAACTTTCGCAAAATGCTCAGCACCACCATCAGCAAGATCATCACGATCAACCGATGTAATAACGACATGTTTTAATTCCATTCGCGCAACAGCATCTGCTACACGCTCTGGCTCATTCTCATCCACAGCAAGTGGAATACCTGTTGCAACGTTGCAAAATGCACAAGCCCGCGTACATATTTCACCTAAAATCATAAAACTGGCATGCCGTTGGCTCCAACATTCACCAATATTTGGACAACCTGCTTCTTCACATACGGTTACTAATTTATGGGTGCGTACAATACCATGCGTTTCCTTATAAATTGGTGATGTTGGCGCTTTTACACGGATCCAATTTGGCTTTTTCTGAACGCTTGTATCCGGACGATAAGCCTTTTCAGGATGACGCAAACGTCTATTCGTAATTCTATCAACAACCGTAACCATTTAAGCCTTTGCCTTATAAATACGAAGGAGTAATGAAAAATATAAGATCTTTCACACAAACCCAATCATCAAGCATTTAAAACTTGACCATAAGCATCCAATACACTTTCTTTCATCATTTCCGATAAGGTGGGATGGGGAAAGACAGTATGCATCAATTCTTCCTCTGTTGTTTCAAGATTCATGGCAATAACAAAACCCTGTATCAGTTCTGTTACCTCAGCCCCTACCATATGGGCGCCAAGAAGCTGTCCTGTTTTTTTATCAAAAATCGTTTTTACTAACCCCTGATCTTCGCCCAAAGCAATCGCCTTGCCATTTGCGGAAAAAGAATAACGACCAATACGGATATCATACCCTGCTTCTTTTGCTGCTGACTCAGAAAGCCCAACAGATGCAACTTGCGGTGTGCAATAGGTACAGCCTGAAATTTTTTTCTTATCAAGCGGATGAACATTCTTCAACCCTGCGAGACGTTCAACGCATATCACACCTTCTTCTTCTGCTTTATGTGCCAACATAGGTGGACCAGCGACATCACCGATAGCATAGATACCCTCTACACCTGTCCAACTCCATTCATCGGTCACAATGCACCCACGATCGGTTTTTATACCTAATGTTTCCAATCCAAGATTTTCAATATTACCCTGAACCCCAACAGCTGAAATCAATCGATCCGTTGTAATCGCTTCTGTTTTACCTTTTACATCAATATGCGCAGTAAGAGAATCGGTAGCTTTTTCAACCTTTATCACTTTTGCTTGGCTTAGAATACGAATGCCTTTTTTCTCTAATTGTTTACGCGCGAATATGGAGATTTCAATATCTTCAGCCGGCATAATATGAGGCATCATTTCAACAACCGTAACCTCTGCTCCCATATCATGATAAAAGGAAGCAAATTCAATGCCAATTGCTCCAGATCCCATGACCAAAAGTGATTTTGGCATGGTAGGGGGAATCATCGCTTCAAAATAAGTCCAAATGAGCTTTCCATCTGGCTCAATACCAGGAAGGATACGAGGACGTGCACCCGTTGCAATAATGACGTGTTTTGCTTGATAAATCCCCTTCCCTAATGTCCCTTTAGGGATTGGATTTTGTGGTTGTATAACCGGTTTGGAGGATGAAGAAACCACAATTTCCGCAAGCTGGCTTGCTTTTGCGGCCTTCGTTAGTTTTGCTTCACCCCAAATGATATCAATTTTGTTTTTTTTCATCAAAAAACCAACACCCGCATTTAAACGCGCAGAAACTGCGCGCGAACGTGCTACAACATCTTTGATATTGGCTTCAATTGAACCGTTTATCTTTAAACCATAATCTTTTGCATGTTCAGAAAAATGTTTTATTTCTGCTGAACGCAAAAGCGCCTTTGTTGGAATACATCCCCAATTTAAGCAAATCCCTCCGAGATGTTCACGTTCAACAATTGCAGTCTTAAAGCCACATTGTGCCGCACGAATTGCGGTTACATATCCGCCAGGTCCCGATCCAATTACAATTATATCATAAAGATTTTCCACAGTAATTCCTCCATGGATATACACAAAACAGATACACACTCTTTAAGCTTAAAACTAAAAAAACAATAAGACAAAATTTCTTTTTGTCTTTCATTCTAAGCTTCACAGGGAATACCCTTGCTAAATCAGTAGCGATACCGCTATTCAAACTCTTTAAATCCGCTTTTACCATATTCATATATCACGCACACAAACAGTTTACGTAAAGCACTTAAGACAGCTCAAATGAGCATTGCTAATGGATTTTCAATCATCTTCTTAAAAGTCTGTGCAAGTTCTGCTGCCAGTGCACCATCAACAGCACGATGATCAACGGAAAGTGTAACAGACATGATGCTCGCAATTCCTAATGCACCATTTTTAACAACAGCACGTTGCTCACCTGCACCAACGGCAAAAATCGTCGCATGCGGCGGATTAAGAATAGCAGAAAAACTTTTCACGCCATACATTCCCATATTCGATATAGCTGTTGTTCCACCCTGATATTCTTCCATTTTTAATTTGCGCTCACGTGCACGCTTTGCATAATCTTTCATCTCATTAGAAATAACCGATAAAGATTTTTCCTCTGCATGGCGAATAATGGGGGTAATTAATCCATCTGGAACAGAAACAGCGACCCCAACATCACAGTGCTTGTGATGAAGTATGCCACCTTCAAGCCAAGAAACATTCGCATCAGGAACGGCTTTCAAAGAAAATGCTACAGCTTTAATAACCATATCATTAACAGATAGCTTATAAGCGGGCTTTGCGCCATCTTGCGTCTTAATCATGGGTGCAGCAGCATTCAATTGCGCACGCAGTTCCAATAATGCATCGAGTTCACAATCTATTGTTACATAAAAATGCGGCACTGTCTGCTTTGATTCAACCAAACGTTTAGCGATTGTTTTACGCATATTATTATGAGCTGTGAATGTATATTCACCCTCTTTAAAGAGTTGTAATATCTGTTTATCAGACATACCTGCTGCTGCCAGCTCGCCGATTGATGACGAATAAGAAGCTTGAGAGATATCGCCGCTCATAGCTTTTTCCACATCGCGTTTGATAATACGTCCACGGGGACCACTTCCAGAAATAAGGGATAAGTCAAGACCTGCCTGAGAAGCTAATCGCCGCGCTAAGGGAGAGGCGAAAAGACGTGCCCCCTCTTTATCTTGCTGTATTAATTGCTGAGTAGATGATTCATGAGACATCTTTCTCCCCTTTGAGTCCGTCTGCTTCAGAGAATCTGCCTGTTTTTCGCCTTTTGATTCTTGTCTTATAGAAGAAGAAGTCTTTTCTGCAACCTTTGCAGCTTCAGCTAAATCTTCACCTTCTTCTGCTAAAACAACAATCAAAGAATTCACTTTAACACCTTGTGTTCCGGCAGGAACAACAATTTTGGCAACTGTCCCCTCATCAACGGCCTCGACTTCCATCGTCGCTTTATCCGTCTCAATTTCAGCAATAACATCCCCAGAGGAAACCTTATCGCCCTCCTTAATATTCCATTTTGTTAAATTTCCCTCTTCCATCGTAGGGGAAAGCGCTGGCATTGTAATTTTAATGGGCATTGTGCTTTCCTCCGTTATGCTCTGTACGTCACAGCCTTAACGGCCTCAATAATTTCAGCAGTATCAGGCAAAGCCAACTTCTCAAGATTAGCAGCATAAGGCATCGGAACATCTTTACCAGAAATCGTCGCAATTGGTGCATCAAGATAATCAAAAGCCTGTTGCATAACACGCGTTGCTATTTCAGTTCCTACAGATGACTGAGGAAACCCCTCTTCAATTGTTACCAAACGGCCCGTCTTTTTAACAGAAGAAAGAATTGTCGGAAGATCCATCGGACGAATGGTTCGTAAATCAATTAACTCAACGTCAATACCAAGTTTTTCAATTTCTGGTAATGCTTGAACAGCATAATGCATACCAATCCCACAGGCAACAATCGTCACATCTTGTCCAGTTTTATGAAGTCGTGCCCGACCAATAGGCAAAACAAAATCATCGAGTTGAGGAACCTCAAATTGATGCCCGTACAAAATCTCATTTTCAAGGAAAATAACAGGATTATCATCACGAATAGCCGCTTTTAGCAAACCTTTTGCATCTGCAGCACTATAAGGCATAACAACTTTTAAACCTGGAATATGACTATACCAAGCAGCATAGCATTGAGAATGTTGAGCACCAACACGAGCAGCCGCGCCATTGGGACCACGGAAAACCATAGGAACTGTCATTTGTCCACCAGACATATAACGTGTCTTTGCTGCTGAGTTAATAATTTGATCCATTGCCTGCATAGCAAAATTAAATGTCATAAACTCGACAATAGGACGTAACCCTCCAAAAGCAGCTCCAACAGCCAGTCCAGCAAAACCATGTTCTGTAATTGGGGTATCAATAACGCGCTGTTCCCCGAATTCTTCCAACAAACCTTGGCTAACCTTATAGGCTCCTTGATATTGCGCAACTTCTTCCCCCATGAGAAAAACCTTTTCATCACGCCGCATTTCCTCAGCCAAAGCCTGATTAAGCGCTTCACGAACTGTCATTGTCACCATTTCTGTTCCCGCTGGAATATCAAAATCAGGAGGTGGAGCAAAAGCAAGAGACTGCGGAACTGATGAAGGAAGAGAAGGAGAGGACACTTCAAGTTTTTGCGCTGTATTGGTAGGGTGTGAAATATCTTCAGCACGCTCACCTTCTTCTAACAAAACTGCAATAACACTGTTAACCTTTACGCCTTCAGAGCCTTCAGGCACAAAAATTTTACCAAGCGTGCCTTCATCAACAGCCTCTACTTCCATTGTCGCCTTATCCGTTTCAATTTCAGCAATAACATCGCCAGAGCTAACCTTATCACCTTCTTTCTTGAGCCATTTAGACAGTTTACCTTCTTCCATCGTTGGTGAAAGCGCCGGCATCAAAATATCAATAGACATACTTGCTTCCCTCGCATCAAATTAAAATATCAGTATAGAGCTCAGAAGCATCTGGCTCTTGATCACTTTGTGCAAAATCTGCTGCGTCAGCAACAATTGCACGGACTTCTTTCTCAATCGATTTTAAAGCATCTTCGCTCGCCCAATTTTGTTTAAGAATCCGACTTTTTACTTGATCAATCGGATCGTGTTCCTCTTTTATTTTTTGGACTTCTTCTTTAGAGCGATATTTCGCTGGATCAGACATGGAATGACCACGATAGCGATAGGTTTGCATATCGAGAATGATCGGACCTTTACCCGAACGAGCCCAAGAAATTGCTTCATCAGCAGCTCCTTTTACAGAGCGAACATCCATACCGTCAACAACAATGCCTGGAATTTCAAAAGAAAGACCGCGGCGAGAAAAATCAGTTTCTGCAGATGCACGTGAAACGGATGTTCCCATAGCATACTGATTGTTTTCAATAATATAAACTACCGGCAGCTTCCAAAGTGAAGCCATATTAAAACTTTCGTAAACCTGCCCCTGATTTGCAGCGCCATCACCAAAATAAACCAATGTCACATTATCTTTACCAAGATATTGATTCGAAAATGCCAAGCCTGAACCTATGGGAACCTGCGCACCAACAATACCATGACCCCCATAAAAATTCTTTTCTTTAGAGAACATATGCATCGAGCCACCTTTGCCTTTGGAAAATCCCCCTTGGCGTCCCGTTAATTCTGCCATGACGCCCCGCGGGCTCATCCCAACAGCTAACATATGGCCATGGTCACGGTAAGACGTAATAACCTGATCACCTTCTTTTGTTGCCTTTAATGTTCCGATAACAACAGCTTCCTGTCCAATATAAAGATGACAAAATCCCCCAATAAGCCCCATACCATAAAGTTGTCCTGCTTTTTCTTCAAAACGGCGAATTAAAAGCATTTCACGATAAGCATCAATTTCTTCCTCTTTTGTAAAATCTGCTATTGATGCTTTCTTTGTGGTGCTTGATAATGCAGTGTGCGCCACCAACGCAGAATTTTTTTTAAGTCGTTCTGCCATATTAAACTCCCTTTTATGATTATTTAGGAATAACCTTTACGAACAAAAGTTACAAGCCTTATCAATCGGCTTAAACAATATCATTGCTGATTGTCGTTTAAATTAAGCAATTTTTCATTTACCTTTGGTATCATTTTAAGGCATTAAGACTGTCAATTCATTTGGCTTAGAAAAATTTAAATTCTTTCGGACATATTCATCCAACATATCCTTTTCAATATGTCCATTACGTAAAAGAGAAATACGCTTTTCAATGAACTCCCGCTCAGCTTCTATTTTATGAAGCTCCTTTTCTAATTCACTAATCTGCTGATTAACTTCACTGCGTGAATATAATCCATACTCACCATGATAAATGTGGTAACTGAAATAGCTTAAAACACCCACCGTCATAAGCGGTAGTACAAAGCGCACTTTGATTGATCGACGTTTTTGTTTTGTCCACATAAAATAGCACAGTCTTTACAGAACAAGTTTCTTCATATTCTGCCTAACTATGCACGATTTTGATTAACACCTCATTACTCAATCTACACACGCAAACAATTTGTTATCACCAATTTATCCCCCCCCTTAAATACAATCAAAGTAAGCTGAATGCCTCATTTTCCATATTATAAATCGGATATTTACTAACTTGTGATTTTACACCCATCTTTGTCCTTAAAACTTCCTATTAAAATGACTATAAAATCAATCAATACCCAAGGTATAATTATAAAAATAATCCCTAGAAGCCCAAACCCCAAAAATGGTATAGTTATTATACTTAGTATAGTTATAAGAAGCATTATAATGCCTGTTACAATTTTACCAACCATAAAACGATGAATTCCTAATCCACCTAGAAAAAGACAAACGACCGCTAACGTCACTTTTGATTGTTGAGACTGCCCTGCTGACAAGATAGGGAAAACAGATTTAATGGTATCTCCTTCACAGACAAAATCAACGACATCACCAACCTTCGGCGGCTTTTTTCCTGACCAATCCCAATTCGCAAACTGATAGCGCTTACCATCAGTCCCTGAAATGAAATATGTTCCCTGATCCTGACTAATAATCTTACCTTTCATCTTCACCACCTATAAAATTGTTATTCATAAAGAAGTTTTTCTTCTAATATGATCATATGTTAGATAAATCTCACTGCATGAGTACGATCTGCACTCACCGTGATTATGACAATTTAAAAAGCTTAAAATCCCCCAACAACTTAAAATTCCCGCCAATTATAAGTGGCAATACAAAGCACGCTGTTCGATTTGCACTTTTGTTTTTTCATATGAAATAGTACAGTCTTTTTCAATAGTTTTATTTAAATATTTATAAGTTTATTTAATATTTAACATTTAAAGACATAGACTAAAATAATTTACATTATTAAATTAATATATTGACAACATTAGAAGTAAAGAAAGTTTCTCACTCTTTATATTTTATATTATTCTAAAATTTCTACCAATTTATAATTTTATCCCCATTCTCATCCCTAAAATATCCCGATAAAATGACTATAAAATCAATAAATGACCAAGGCCCAGTTATTAAAAGTATTCCTACCCCCATAGTAAATGGTATACTTAGTAGGCTTATAAGAAGCATTACAACGCCCGTTCCAACTTTACCTGCCATAAAGCGATGAATTCCCAACCATCCAAAAAACCAACAAACAAGTGCTATCGCTAACCTTGATTTATCCGACTGCGATTTACTCAAAAGAGGGAAAACAGATTTAACAACATTATCTTCATATACAAAGTCAACGGTGTCCCCTACCTTTGGTGCTTTTTTTCCTAACCAATCCCAACTTGCAAATTGATAACGCTTACCATCAGCCCCTGAAATGAAATAATCTCCTTGATCCTGACCAATAATCGTACCTTTCATCCTTGCCCACCTATAAAGCTGCTCCTCATGTGTTCTTCATAAAGAGATTATTCTAATTTGATGATATATCGATTAACCTCACGGCATAAATAAAATTTGTAGCAGCCGTGATAAACGTGAAATTAAAATAGCTTAGAGCTCCCCCCAGTAACCTAATGTTTTCTGCTGCTATAAGCAGCAATACAAAACATACCTTAGTTGATTTACGTCGTTTTTTTACTCATATAAAATAGCACAGTCTTTTTCAATACTTTTACTTGACTGTGCATATTTTTCTTAAAATCTCACACTAAAGAAATAGAGTACAATAATTTAGCATGATGAACTTAATATATTGGTCAAAATAAAAAGCAAACTAAATTATCTACTTCTTATTATAAATTATAAAAAATTTACAGATCTGTAATCTGATTCCCATTTTTATCCGTAAACTTTCCAGCAAGAATGAGTATGAAATCAACAATTGCCCAAATACCAGTGATCACCAATCCAGCAACCGATAAAGATAGAACGAGCATTAAAGAACCCGTCCGAACTCTCCCCACCATAAAGCGATGGACACCAAAAATACCTGCACACCAACAAAGGAGTGCAAACATTATTTTTGAGTTTTCTGTACCTGATCTCAACAATGGAAAAACAGAACTGACTACACCTCCTTCACAGACAAAATCAACGGTATCACCAATCCTCGGGGGTTTCTTTCCTAACCAATCCCAAGTCGCAAATTGATAACGTTTACCATCATCTCCCGAAACGAGATATGTTCCTTGATCTTGACTAATAATTATACCTCTCATCTTAATCCCTATAAATTTAAATGCCTATAAAATGATTGCTCTATGTCTTTGATAAGACATTTCAATTCCATAATCTAAATGATCTTATACTTTCATATTTTGTTCTCACAACAATCAACGATATACATCACCGGCATAATGTGCTTGAACCCCTAGCATTTCTTCAATACGAATAAGTTGATTGTATTTTGCTAATCTATCCGAACGAGCAAGAGAACCTGTTTTAATTTGTCCACAATTCGTTGCAACCGCAAGATCTGCTATGAAAGAATCCTCTGTTTCACCTGAGCGATGAGATATAATGGCGCGATAACCTGCTTTATGTGCGACTTCTACAGCATCAAGTGTTTCACTCAATGTCCCAATTTGATTAACTTTTATGAGAATAGAATTACCTACCCCCATTTTAATACCATTATGCAAACGCGCTGAATTTGTTACAAATAAATCATCGCCAACAAGCTGACATTTTTTTCCAATTGTATCAGTAAGAAGCTTCCAACCTTCCCAATCATCCTCTGCCATTCCATCTTCAATGGTAACAATAGGATAACTTCTCACAAGATGCGCCAAATAATCTACCTGTTCTTGGATGTCACGACATTTTTCCTCACCTTTATAAAAATATGAACCATTTTTATAAAATTCAGTGGAAGCACAGTCTAAACCAATGGCAATTTGCTCACCTAGTTTATAGCCACATTTTATTATGGATTCCATAATAAAATCAATTGCTTGGTCTGCACTTTTAAATTGAGGTGCAAAACCACCTTCATCACCAACATTGGTATTATAACCCGCATCTTTTAAACGCTTTTTTAACGCATGGAAAATTTCAGCACCATAACGGATCGCTTCTTTCACGGTAGGGGCTCCTACCGGAATAATCATAAACTCTTGAAAATCAATCAAGTTATCAGCATGAACGCCACCATTAATAATATTCATCATAGGTGTTGGAAGAATATGCGCTTGCGGTCCACCAATATAACGATACAAGGGTAAATTTAATGAGTCTGCAGCGGCTCTTGCAACAGCCAATGAAACACCAAGAAGTGCATTAGCACCAAGACGGGCTTTGTTTGGCGTTCCATCCAAAGCAATCATTGCTTGATCAATAGCGATTTGGTCTCTTGCGTCCCGCCCACCAAGTTCTTCAAGAATTTCACCATTGACTGCAGCAACTGCTTTTTCAACACCTTTCCCTTGATAACGCGGACCACCATCACGAAGCTCTATAGCCTCATGTGCCCCTGTTGAAGCTCCTGAGGGAACCAGCGCGCGACCAAAAGCGCCATTTTCCAAATGAACGTCAACTTCTACCGTCGGATTACCACGGCTATCAAGAACTTCACGTCCAATGATATCGACAATGATCGTCATCTATGTTTCCTTATCCAATAAAAGTTGCGATTCATTTCTAATGTCCTAATTCATGAAATATTTCTTCTTTTCTTAATTCAGCTTCTTTGACAAATGATCAAATTCCATTAAAGTCTCAAGTAATCTTTGTAAATTATCAATTTTAACCATATTGGGGCCATCAGAAGGTGCATGATCTGGATCTTGATGTGTTTCTAAAAAAATACCGGCAACCCCAACAGAAACAGCCGCACGCGCTAATATTTCAACAAATTGACGCTGTCCACCAGATGAAGCCCCCTGCCCTCCAGGTTCTTGAACAGAGTGTGTTGCATCAAAAATAACAGGTGCCCCAAATGAACGTAAAATAGGTAACGAACGCATATCCGAAATAAGTCGATTATAGCCAAATGATGTACCGCGCTCACAAAGCATAACATTTGGATTACCACTGTAAACAACCTTTTTTAAAACATTCTCCATATCCCACGGCGCTAAAAACTGCCCTTTTTTAATATTAATAACACACCCTGTTTTGGCAGCTGAGACTAAAAGATCAGTTTGACGACATAAAAAAGCAGGTATTTGTAAAATATCAACCGTAGAAGAAACAATGCTACATTGCTCTTCGGTATGCACATCAGTCAATATGGGACAATCAAACTCTTTTTTTAAATCAGAAAAAATAACCATTGCTTTTTCAAGACCAATGCCCCGTGCTGCACTCAAAGAAGTTCGGTTAGCTTTATCATAACTTGATTTATAAACAAACCCGATACCAAGCTGATCGGCAATTGTTTTAATACGACCAGCCATTTCAAAAGCATGATCACGACTTTCCATCTGACACGGCCCTGCAATTAATGAAAGGGGCATTTCATTTGAAAAAATAACATTTCCAACTTTTACACGCTTATTTGGTTTTGTCATTTTATCCCTCAAAAGCAAAGTAACCAAATTTATACCTTAAACCAATCGACTTTGTTCTACAGCGGCCTCAATAAAAGAAGAAAAAAGCGGATGTGGATCAAAAGGACGTGATTTTAATTCTGGATGATATTGAACACCAATAAACCATGGATGATCTACATATTCTATTGTTTCCGGCAAAATACCATCGGGAGACATGCCAGAAAAAATCAAACCACACTGTTCTAACTTATCTTTATAATCAATATTGACTTCATAACGATGACGATGCCGTTCAACAATCCTTGTCATTCCATAAATTTGAGCAATATGACTTTCTTCTTTTAATTCAGCAGTAAAAGCCCCAAGACGCATAGATCCGCCGAGATCACCATTTCTTGTCCGTTTTTCAAGAACATCACCTCTAAGCCATTCTGTCATTAAACCTACAATTGGATTTTCTGTTTCGCAAAACTCACTCGATGAAGCATTCTCAATCTGTGCAATATTGCGCGCAGCTTCTATACAGGCCAATTGCATTCCAAAACAAATCCCTAAAAATGGAATTTTACGCTCTCTTGCAAATTGAATTGCTCGAATTTTTCCTTCTGCCCCTCGAGCTCCAAAAGCCCCAGGAACCAAAATTCCATGCGCTTTTTGTAAAGCTAAAACGGAATCTTCTTTTTCGAGAAGTTGAGAATCAATCCACTCAATATTAACTTTTACTTTATTCGCTAAACCACCATGCGCAATCGCTTCAATAAGAGATTTATAAGCATCCTTTAAGCCCGTATATTTTCCTACAACAGCAATCGCCACTTCTCCTTCAGGGTGGTGAATGCGATGCGTAATGTCTTCCCACCGATCCATCTGAGGCGGAGGTGCCGAATCAATTCCAAAAGCACAAAGAACCTCAGAATCTAAACCTTCTTTGTGATAGGCCATGGGAACATCATAAATTGTTGGCATATCCAATGCCTGAATGACTGCTTTGGCGCGAACATTGCAAAAAAGTGATAATTTGCACCGCTCTGTTTCTGGAATAGACCGATCTGCACGTACAAGTAAAATATCAGGAGAAATACCAATTGATTGTAATTCTTTGACAGAATGTTGTGTTGGTTTCGTTTTTAGCTCACCTGCTGAAGGAATATAAGGCATTAATGTAAGATGGACATAAACAACATTTTGTCGGGAAAGTTCATTGCCAAGCTGACGAATCGCTTCAAGAAAAGGCATGGCTTCAATATCACCAACTGTT
The DNA here is from genome assembly GCF_028618425.1 of Bartonella sp. ML70XJBT. NCBI lineage: Bacteria > Pseudomonadati > Pseudomonadota > Alphaproteobacteria > Hyphomicrobiales > Bartonellaceae > Bartonella > Bartonella sp. ML70XJBT. Next base: position 20,672 of record NZ_JAQISX010000014.1, on the reverse strand, counting down.
CCACCTATTTCACACAAAACAAAATCAAATTCTTCATTTCCGCTCGTAATAAATCGCTTAATTTCATCCGTAACATGAGGAATAACTTGAACTGTTGCCCCCAAATAATCACCACGCCGTTCTCGTTCAATGATATTTCGATAAATACGCCCTGTTGTAATATTATCTTGGCTATTTGCAGAACGCCCCGTAAAGCGCTCATAATGACCAAGATCAAGATCCGTCTCCGCACCATCATCAGTCACAAATACCTCACCATGTTGATAAGGCGACATCGTCCCTGGATCAACATTTAAATAGGGATCAAGTTTGCGAAGGCGTACACGATAGCCACGAGCCTGTAATAACGCTGCTAACGCCGCCGCTGCGATGCCTTTTCCAAGGGAAGAAACCACACCACCAGTAATAAAAACATAACGTGCCATGGGCTTATGGTGATAAGCAATTTATAATGATTTTTCCAGCAAAAAATGTAAAAAGAAACAGTTTTTCTTCTAAAATAAAATAAAAAAGGTGAAAAAATCACCTTTTTTAAAATCTATATTTTCTTTAAAAAACTATTTTGCACTGTTATCCGGAACTGTATTTTCAAGAACCGGTGGAACTGGGGTTTCCGCTTCAGGATTTTTAAGCGATTTTTGCTCCTTCGGAGAATCCGAAGTCCCTCCTAACTGTTCAAGAATAGAAGGAGAAGACTTACCCTCTGATGATGGGACTGATTCTGAGCCTTTATTGGTAGAGTTCTGCTCTGAATTAACCGGTATACGCTTTAAAATATCAGAACTTGAGTTTGATATACTTCCCACAACAGTAAGTCCAATGGACACAACAAAAAAACAACAGGCTAAAATAGCTGTCAACCGTGTTAAAGGATTTCGAGACCCACGGGCTTTCATCAGCCCTGAGCTATTACTCACACCGAGCCCACCGCCTTCTGAAGGTTGGATTAAGATCACCCCAACCAAAGTAATTACAATCAATAAATGAATAACAATAAGTACTGTTTGCATAAACCCTGCTCTTCAAATAACTCTTTTATAAGCTCTTTACACATAAATAACACACAATCCAAGGGGGAACTCAAATTTCTCTTCTATAATTTACGACAAACATCACAAATCGTTAAAAAATCAATCGCTTTTAAACTGGCTCCACCGATCAAAGCTCCATTAACATGAGGAATGCTTAAAAGCTCAAAGGCATTGGATGGCTTTACGGATCCACCATAAAGCAAACGTATTTTATTACCTTCATCACCAAAACGAGAGCGCATCTTATTACGAATGAAATGATGCACTTTTGCAATATCTTCTGAAGTTGCTGTATTGCCAGTACCTATCGCCCAAACAGGTTCATAAGCGATAATGGTATTCTCTGCTGTTGCATCATCTGGTAAAGATCCTTCAAGCTGCTGTGAAAGAACATCCAACACTTTATTATTATCACGCTCCTCCAATGTTTCACCAATGCACACAAGCGCCACAAGACCTGCACGCCGTGCTGCTTGCACTTTAGCACAGACAATTGCATCATTTTCTTGATATACTGTACGACGCTCAGAATGTCCAAGAATAACATGACTTGCTCCGGCTTCTTTAAGCATAAAAGCTGAAATATCTCCCGTATAAGGACCATGATCATCAAAGTGACAATCTTGTCCTCCTAAAAGAAGATTTTCACCATCCAGCGTATCATAAGCACGCGATAAAAGCGTTGCTGGAACACAAATGAGCGCTTCAAATAGATGACTGAGATCAGAGCTCATGCCTGTAGCAATAGCACGCAGCTCTCCAAGCGCTTTACTCGTTCCATTCATTTTCCAATTTCCAGCAAGAAAAGGCCGAATATTTGGAGACATATTTTTACCTCAAGAGCTCTTATAACACTTTGTTTATCTGTAGTATCAAATTATAAAACGAAAGCAAGTCTTTAAAAGCTTGCATCTTTCGTCTCTTTATTGCAAATTCCATTACTGCTTTGGTAATAATTTATGTTAAAATGAGATTGAACAATGCTTGACGTCATAAGAAGTGCTACAAATTCTTGGATTTTTAGAGTTTTCCTTTCTATTTTACTCTTATGCTTCGTTCTTTTATGGGGGATACCACGGTTACACACAAAAAGCGAAAGAGATCTTATTACTTCTGGAAAGTCCATCGTAACGATCGATGATTATCGTCTTGCACTTGCTGATCAAAGCGCACGTTTAGCACAGGCAGCTCATCTTGGACGAATGTTTACACAAAATGAAATGCAGCAATACCAAATTCCTGCTTTTGTGTTTAATCAATTGCAACAAAATGTACTGCTTGATGAACAAGTCCGTAAAATGAAAATAAGTCTTTCAAAAGATACAATCGCTCATACGATTGGTTCTGATAAGATGTTCCAGGTAAATGGTACATTTGATAAAAATTTATTTTATAACTATCTTCAGCATTTACGTATCAGTGAAAGTGCTTTTCTTAATTATTATACCAAACAAGAAAAGCGTAACCAACTTATTGCAGCTTTGCTTTCTGATATGAAAGCACCAGATCTCTTTTATAAAGCTCTTGCTCTTTATCAAGGAGAAATGCGGAGCGCTGATTATCTCCTTATTGATCTCAAAGGAAAGCAAATGATTGCTGATCCTGATCACGAAACACTACAAAAATGGTTTGAAACCCATCAAAGTGAATTTCGCACTCCAGAATACCGGACTGTCTCTTTATTATCAATGCAACTTAATGATTTTGTAAAACCCAATGATATCTCAACAGATGAAGCAAAAGCCTATTATACCCAAAATGCGTCACGTTTTGTAACGCCTGAAAAGCGTACATTTGAAGAACTACGATTCTCCACACGCGAAGAAGCCGATAAGGCAGCAAAAAAAATAGCCGATGGATTGAGTTTTGATGAACTGGTAAAAGCTGAAAAAAAGACTCTTAATGACATAAAAGAAGGGCCTCTTGCAGAAAATGAACTTCCTAATCATCTTGCATCGGAGATTTTTGAACTTCCACAAGGACAAATCAGTCCTGTAATAAATGATTTACAGGGACCTGTTCTCGTTCGCGTCACACATATTGAACCTGCAAGCTCACTTCCTTTTGAAAGTGTAGAAGAAAATATTCGCCAAACTCTTGCAAAAAATCGTGCTGCTGATGAGATCCGTAACAATTATGTCGCCATTGAAAATGCTCGTTTTGAAGGCGCTTCTTTTAAAGAGCTTGCGGACCAATACAAGTTAACTCTGCGCACAATTACCCTTGATAAAACGGGCAAAACGCTTGAAGGTACAATCCTCACGGATTTGCCTCAAAAAGATACTTTGTTAAACGCCATCTATCAATCAAATGAAGGCGTCGATCTTGATCCTCTCTCTTTTCAAAATGGTGGATATCTCTGGTATAAGGTCGATAAAATTATTCCTGCCCGCGATAAAACATTAGAAGAAGCTAAGATAGATGTTCTTTCTCAATGGAAAAATGAGGAAATCCAACGCCTTCTTGATGAAAAAGCCCAAAATGCTCTCAAACAGCTTATGGAAGGAAAAAGTCTTGTTGCCCTTGCTCAAACACTTGGTGTTACAAAACAAACAACACCCCTCCTCCGGCGTCAAGATTCCTCTGAAATCCTTGGTGTTGAAGGAATTAAAACATTATTTTCTGGACCCCAAGGTCATTATGGTATCATAAAAGGTCCGGTTGCAACAAACCGTATCCTTTATCAAATAAAGTCTGTAACGATGCCTAAAGACATCACGCCTCATACTCTTCCACCTGAAGTTCGAGCCAGCATAGATATGATGATAAGAGAAGATCTCAAGCTAGAAATGCTACAAATTGCCAATAAAGAACATCCTTTGGAAATTAATAGCAAAAATTATAATCAGATCTTTAACGCTCTCCAATAAAAAGGATGTATATAATTTAAAAAAACTTATTTGATAGAATTTCTATCAGCACTTCGTCTATCGTTGAAAAAGATAAGGGCGGTTTTTTGTTTGCTTCTAGCTTAAGATCGACATTATCATTAACTCTCTCGCCAATCAGTGTGTATATAGATTTGCAAGAAAAAAGGTAATGGGGATAATGCGAAGTCTGTTTTTTTCAACGTGGTAAGCAATATTATCCATCTAAAAGCTAGTAAAGGTTGTCGCTAATTCCGCTATAAATGTCATCCCTCTTGTCATTACATTTACAGCTTGTCATATCGCTACTCTTAACATTCAATTCATAAGGTATGTATTGCTTCTTCCTTAAATGATTTTCGTTAACACACCCAACTTATGATATGAAAAAACTATTTTAAAATTTATTATAAACGTAATTAAAAATGAGAAAATCTTTATTGATTCAACGCTCTCATTCAATATAGGAAAAAATAAACTCTCATGATAAATTAATATCTTTATATATCATAGCAATCATCAATTATGGATTCATAACTTTAATTTCTCAAAAATGAGCGTTGTTCTATAGCCTTAATAGGCTGCCAAAGTAATTTCCCTCATAATAAAATAGAAATTATATTTCATTTGCAAATAAGACACGAGCAATACATTTAGAATACCCAATATCAAAATTCTTCATCAAATGCACCAATGTATTAGGCTTTATCTTATGTTTTTCTTTATTTTATAACACATTGATTTAAAATCATAATATAGTGTTACTTATATTAAATAAAAATCCTAAATACTCTAAGCTTCTTTTATTCCAAACTTGTTCCATGTTGAATCAATCAAAACTTCTCACTTACACGTTATAAGCGGAATTAGCGTTTGGATAAACATTAAAGAAAGGACATACCTTTTATGAAAAATTCCAGAGGTTATCGCAATATTGGGAGATGAACGCCGATATAACAATGATGCCAGCTTGTCTCTCTCAGCCATCCAATACACTTATTTTCAAGGTCTTCAAATTTTTTATTCTTTTGCGTTGATAGAAAGAATTATATCCATGTCTTCGATAACAAAGAAATGGTTTGGAATTCTAATATCCCTTTTTATCTTCAACATGAAAAAAATCAATCTAACGTTAACATCATCATATTCTTTTACAATATCTTTGGAAAATGACCGCTTAGTGCTGCTTTTGTTATCAGCCAATAGCGATGTATTAATGGCAAAGTTGCATTTTCTTGAAAAATTACAGCCCCCAGCTGTAAAGCCTTTTGAAGAGAATCCGGTATAATGACCAATGGAAGAAAGGCTGGCTTAAGAGCTTTAGGTAAGCTATGAAAAGACGCATAAAACTTGGTATAATGATCGCGTGATAATGCTACCATAGCTTCAACAATACGGCCCTTTTGTTGATCACTGAGACGATGAGAATCCAAATCCTTCCTATTCATTCCTACAGCCTGCAGCATATCAGTAGGTAAATAATAGTGATATCGTGATTGCATAAAAGATAAAAGACGCAATACACCGCTTAGCCCTTGAGCAATTCCCCCATGTTTACTGGTATCTGTAAAATCTTGTGCGGCATCATGATCTAATATCTGACAAGAAAGCTGTAAAATTATACTTGCTGTTTCACAACAATAATGCTCAAGCTCATGAAGCGTTTCTAGTGGATTGTGGTAAAGATCTAAAATTTGTGCGTCACAATACCGTAAAAAAGCTGTCTTAGGTAAATTAAAAAGAGTCATTGCTGTCAATAAATCACTTAAAATCGGATTGCTTCCACTCGTTTGCATTTCTTCATGCACGATAGAATCATACCACCAGCGTAATCGTATTTCGCCGATGAGTGGATCATGAACACTTTCGCGAATACGAGAAATCTCAGCATTAAATGCGTAAAGAGCAGCCAATGCTTTTCGCTTTTTTTTAGGTGAAAATAAAACCGATATATAGCGATCACGATCTATGGTACGTAAAATATCAAGACAATAAGGAAGAGAACCTATCATTCTATGAACCTATTAACGCCCCTTTTTGGCCATTCAATTAATATTCTCTTTTTATTCATATTTTAAAATGAGAGATAAGAAAATACAGTTCAAAAATAAGATTTTTAAATGTATCTCTTCATGTCTGATGAATGAAAGTTTCTTTTTTAATGACTTTTCTTTTCAGAAAGAAGATTTTTAAAAATGAAATAAACAATTTTTTTGATAAAAATGTATCTTATAGGATTTAAGCGTTTATTTGTCGTAAAAACAGATAAAATTAACCGTAACATCTGTAATGAAACTTAAGAACAGACAAAGAAAAATACTTTTTAACGGAATAGATGACAAAACACTGATCACCCAAAACTTCATCAAATGATTGGACTCTTCCCACAACTTCAAAGAACAAAGATTCCTATTCTCACTGATCCGTCAAAGATCCAATTGCTTTTGAAGTTTTTCTACCTCTCATAACAAATTAATTTATAATAATAATTTATAATAATAATTTATCGTTTTATCTGTTAAATTCGAAATCCTAATATCATACGATTCTCTCATTTTATGCCTATTTCCTTTCACCTTATACTTGAAGCGGGTGTATAGATAAAATTAAAAAGGAATAAAAATGCTTCTTATGAATGACCTCAAATGCCAGAGACTTATCACTTATGCGATACGCTAAGCTCTACAGGTTAATTCAGCTCTAAATACTTGCTGCTGTATTAATAATACACTTAATGTATTAAGTTATGTATAATACTTTATATTCCTATATTGCCACCTTAAATGACGATATTTTGAGATACAGCAAAATAATCACACGCGTCTTTTATGCTAGACAAGAGGATCTATTTTATGAAAAAATGCTTTATTCTACCGCAAATAATAATGCCGCAACAGCGCGATCTTCAGCTAATAAAACATTAAATGTACGCACTGCTGCTCCTGTACTCATTGTATCTGATGAAATACGCTTTTCCCATAAAAGGACCTGTAAATCTTCAGGTAATCGTAATAATTCAGTTCCAGTCCCTATTAATAAAACTTCAATCTCATTTGCTTCTTCTAAAACACGAGATAGATCCCCTTGAGTGGGAAGAGGCCCTGCCATATTAATGCCATAAATTCCTGACGGAATACAAATAATAGAACCTCTATGAGACATATCAGCAAAACGAAATCCACCATTTCCATAAGCATCAATAGGTGCACGACTCGGAAAATGTGCTTCACGAATTTGAATGGCATCGGACATGAATAAGTACCTTTTATTTTTTAAAACCCTCTTATCTTTTACTTCTCACCATAAAAATTAACAGTAATACAAATAGTGATATGTTAACCCTAGCCCTTCAGAATATTGAGGTAGAGATTTTACTATAAAATTTTGATTGGGTTACACAAAAATATATTGAAAAGTTAACAATAAACCACGATTAAATGCTATACTTATCTATCTTTTAAAAAATTTTCTTAGCTTAGTTGACTCAAAAGTGAAAAACTTCTCTTTATAAAAATAACGACATTCTTTAAAAGGCTGAAAGCTTTTTCGTAATATCCCATAAATAAAGTAACCACTTTAATAGTCTAGAGAAAACAAAGATATCACTTTCTGTCGTGACTATAAAAACATTTCTCCTTTATATTTTAATATTTTTTATAAAAATGCTATAAATTACCTCTCCACTTTAAGATGCATTTTCCTTATTTTCTTTTGATATTGCTTTTTCCTCTTCAGAGATACTCACATTTTCTCTCACAGTCTTTTTAGACTTAGACTTTTGTAGTGTTTTCGTTTTAGCATTAAGTTTTGATTTTTTTTCTGCAATCGGCTCACCTTTAACACGGACATCCGCTAATGTTGAACGAATAACACGAATATTCATATTCTCACCAATTTCAACCTCTAATTCACCACTCTCGTCGTGAACCTTCGTAACCTTGCCGATAATACCACCACCTGTTATAACTGTATCACCACGACGTACTGCATTAAGCATTTCCTGCCGTTTTTTCATTTGGGCGCGCTGTGGACGAATGGCAAAAAAATACATAATCGCAAAAATTAAAATGAATGGGACAGCGTTAACAAATGAAATTCCACCGGAAACATCGCCTGCAACTTGAGCATAAGCGTTTGTAATCAACATTTTTATCTCCTATAGTTAAACTTCAGGTATTTCCCACTCTCTTAAAATAGAACCCGATTTAGAAAAAAATCTAAAGAATTTGTTATAAAAAGTTATAATGGCATAATGTAATCTCAGCTTTATGGAAATGCAATAAATCCTTAAGAGACAGAGTACAATAAGAAAAAATTTAAAAAAACAGATTTATTTCTCTCTATTATATATCCTACACTAGAAGCGCTATCTCTTACTCAATAAATGATACAAAATAATTTTTCTAATAAAAAAATATAGAGATAACTCATTATTTTTAATGTCGAATTATAGAGTTCAATACCGTAAAACGCTCTCATTTCAAACCCTTTGAATTCATCAAAAAAAATTTTTGCCTATCACACCTGTAAAATGAACAAAAGATAAAAACTCTTTATGATAAGAAATCAAATATCTCTTCTCATGCTCCCTTTCAAATGCAAGAGTATTGCGAACATTAGGTATTGACAATCCTATGATACTCTTTGTCTTATACTTCATAAAGACGAAGATGGTAATCTCTAATGCCCCCAAAAACTCCTCTTCTAAACCAATGATTTTTTTCTGACTTATTACGTTAGACATGTGCTAACATCCGATGATCGAACGTCATGATAAAATCCATGAAACATCATCAATACCTCATCAAATGTGACCAGCTTTAAAAAAAGAAGCAACATCACAGATTAATTATTCGACTCCCCAAACATTGCTTAGTATCTTGAATCATCTACAAGGATAAATCGAGTAGAAAGATCACGTTATTGTAGAATTAGCGCCCAAAGTAAAAGCTTTAGAAAATTTAACGTCATCAATCAATTAGTTTTCTAAATATTTAAGAGGATCAACTGGTAATGAATTCTTACGCATCTCAAAATAAACACGTGGCGTTTTAACATTTCCTGAAACACCCGACTTCGCAATCTCATCACCGCGTCTTACCCTTTGGCCTTTGCTCACAACAAGCTGACTATTACATCCATAAATAGTGATAATATTATTTTCATGTCGAATCATAACAACATCACCCAGCTCTTTTAAGCCATCTCCCGCGTAAATAACAATGCCATTTTCTGCCGCCCTTACCGATGACCCTTCAGGCACAGCAATGTCTATTCCTCGACTCATTATTGTTCCTTTTTTTTGACCAAACTGGCTTAATAAACGCCCTCGTACTGGCCAACGCATTTTAGAAATCCCCGTAGCTTGCGGCGCCTTAATATTATCTGTACGCGTAATGGTACTTGATAAATCAGATTCATGATTTAATTGTACCATCTGTTTAGAAGAATTTCTTTCAAGGTTTGACCTGTTCACCTGTGCAGAAGGTGGCGTTTTTACAGGAGCTTTATATATAGGAGAAACTTTCTTGTTCTTTATAGAAGACGTCACCTGAGATTGGAATGAAGATTCTACTGTTGACGCTACCCAATTGTTATGATTGGTGTTACGGTGGGACGCTCTTGAAGTTGCTAACGTACGCCCGCTTGGAAGCACAAGGACCTGACCGATGTAAATGAAATTACTGTTTATACCATTTGCTGATTTTAATGCCTCAACACTAACCCCTACTTGTCGTGCAATACTGAGTAATGTATCCCCACTCTGAACAATATAAGAGTTCTGCCGTAAAGTGAGAGAATTATTCATTTGTGAACGGGAAAGTGTTCCAAGATTACGTCGAGGAGCCCCCATAACACGATCATCAGAAGAAACTCCCCTACCTTGCTGTGAAGAACTATAGGAAGAATTGTCATCTATCCACGAATCATCACTTGGCTCCACAGGGGGCAACTCTGTGCTTTGTATCATTTCCCCGCCGTACGATAGCATTCCCGGATCTGTAGACATAGAGTTCGCTATATTTGATTGAGATGCTATCCTATGATGAGAAGCAATATTGGAAAAACGTTGTGAACCAGAACTACAACCAGCAACAATAGTTACCACCGCTAAAAAAGTTATTCTTTGAAAATTATACTGGAAAATATTATCCAAAGCTTTTAGATACATCGTTTCGCTCACTCATCAATACTCAACTCACTCCATTAAAGCTTTTTTAAATTACCGAAGTGTTAAAATGAGATGTTTTATTCATAAATATCTTTAATTAAGATCAAAGTGAATTTAATAGAAAATGAAAAGAGTAAAATAATTTGTGCTATTTTTCAAATTTTAAAAATTAAAGTCTCTCCGCAATACCTTTAATAAGAGGTTGATAACGCACTTGAAACAGTTCTAAACACTCAAATCGACTACCAATTTTTGTATAGCGTGTTACCGTTTGTACCTCTTCATCAGGTCCTATCGCCTGAATGAGAATTCCATTTTCAGCTAAAAGTTCTAAAAAATCCTTGGGTTCATCAGAACGTGATGGCCAAATAAGAATGCGATCAAATGATCCCAAACTTGCCACATTATGACTTCCATCAATCTGCCGTATAATAATATTTTCAATACCCAGAGTTTGAAATTTTTGGCGTGCCAAATCAACAAGCGTTTTATAACGATCAATCGTTGTCACACGATCACTCAGACATGCCATAAGAGCCGTACAAAAGCCAGAGCCCGTACCAATTTCTAAGACACGATACTTTTTTTTCAGTGATAGTGCTGAAAGAATTAAGAGCTGTTCTTCCAAACGTTCCATATATTCCCCACACTCTATGGGAATAACTTTATTATCATAAGCACTATCAAACCACGGAGCAGGAACAAATTGTTGACGTGGAATTTTCTCTAATGCCGAAAAAAATCGCACGTCATCAATGCCTTTGCTACGCATTTTCAGTACAAGAGCAGCCAACTCCTCACGAAATTGCAAAATACCCTTTTGCTCCATAGTATCATTCACTCTCTAATGGAGATGCAATTTTATTGTCCCTACAAATCACTTCTTTTAAAATGGCAAAACTTCTCACGCTTGCATAGCATTACCTTTTTGCAACAATAAACGCATATTGTTTTTCCTTTCCCAAATTAAGCCGTAATACAACGCATGCCCCCCATATAGGGTTGTAAAACATCTGGAACAATAATTGATCCATCAGCCTGTTGATAATTTTCAAGTACAGCAATAAGACAACGACCAACAGCTGTACCAGAACCATTAAGGCTATGAACAAAATGCAATTTTTTATCGCCTTCTTTACGATAGCGAGCGTTCATACGTCGACCTTGAAAGTCCCCACAAACAGAACAACTAGAAATTTCACGATAACATTCTTGGCCAGGAAGCCAAACCTCAATGTCATAAGTCTTACGTGCTGCAAACCCCATATCCCCCGTAGAAAGAACCACTGTGCGAAAAGGCAAACCGAGTCGTTTTAAAATATCTTCTGCACATTCCGTCATACGTTCCAATTCAATGAGAGACTGTTCTTCACTGGTAATCGAAACCATTTCTACCTTCCAAAATTGGTGCTGACGCAACATACCGCGTGTATCACGACCAGCAGCTCCCGCTTCTGAACGAAAACAAGGAGATAAAGAAGAAAATCGCAGTGGCAAATCTGATATTTCAAGAATTTCATCGTTGACCAAGTTCGTTAATGGCACTTCTGCTGTGGAAATAAGCCATCGACCATCCGTTGTTTGAAAAAGATCTTCAGCAAACTTCGGTAATTGGGCTGCTCCGTAAACAATCTCATCACGAACAAGAAGAGGCACAGAAACTTCTGTATAACCATGCTCATTGACATGCACATCAAGCATAAATTGTCCCAATGCTCGTTCTAGCCGTGCTAACGCCCCTGAAAGCACTGTAAAACGTGTTCCAGATAAACGACTAGCTCGCTCAAAATTCATCTGTTTGAGATCTTGACCAAGGTCAAAATGTTCCTTTGGTGTAAAATTAAAGGTTGGAGGTGTCCCAAAATGTCGAATGACGACATTATCACTTTCATCTTTACCATTTGGAACATCATCCAATGGAACATTTGGAAGTGCTGAAAGAATTTTTTCAAGACTTTCCGTCAGCTGTTTTTCTTCCGCTGTTGCAGAAGAAAGAAAAACTTTAAGCTCTTCAACTTCAGCTCTTAGCCATTCAGCCATGTGCTGATCAGATGTAGCTAAAGCTTGTCCTATTTCCTTTGAAATCGCATTGCGGCGTTCCTGTGCTAATTGTACCTTAGCAACATGGGACCGGCGTGCAAAATCAAGTTGTATTAATCTATCGGCTTGTGGCTCAAGGCCTCTCCTTACAAGCGCTTTATCTAATTCTTCAGGATTTTCGCGAATCCACTTAATATCAAGCATTAAAATTCCTCATTTATATTGTTTTTATTTCGCGTAAGATTATACACTTTTCTTAAGCAGATTTTCTTCTCTTTTCTATACCGTAAGCAATTAAAATTGAGACCTCATAAAGCGCTATTGTTGGTAAAGCTACTGCAAACATCGTAAAAAAATCCGACGGCGTTATCATTGCCGCAATAATAAAAGAGAGCAGAATAGCCCATTTTCGTTTAGACACCAAATCATGAGACGTTAAAAGTCTAACTTTTGTTAAAAGACTGATGACAAGAGGCAACTGAAAAATCAAACCAAAAATGAGGATAAACGACGTCATAAAGCCCAAATAATCAGAAATACGTACGACAAACTCTATCTTTAATTGAGAATCTGGAAGAAATTGTTGAGAAAGGCTAAACCATAGTATTACTGGTGCCAATAGAGCATAAACAAACATTCCTCCAATACAAAATAAAATAGGGCCCCCAATGAGAAACGGCAAAAAAGCCCTGCGCTCATTTTTATAAAGCCCTGGTGCAATAAAACTATAGAACTGAAAAGCCATATAGGGAAAAGATAAAATAATTCCTCCAAAAGCAGCAAGTTTCATCTTTGTTAAAAAAGTTTCCCATACCTGCGTTGATTGCAAACGAATACTCTCAGGATACCCTCCTGCTATTTTCATTGCCCACTGATACGGCCATAGTAAAAAATTCAAGATATAATCTTTAATAAGAAAACACATCATAAAAGCGATCATAAATGCAATTAAGGTCGAAATAATTCGCTGACGAAGTTCAATTAAATGTTCTAAAAGGGAGGCCATATTGGCATCAACCTCATCTTTTTTTACATTCATGACACATCTTCTTTATCTTTAGAAGCAATAGAAATGCTTTCAGAATGATGAGAAGCACTAGAGAATGTCACATCTTTCTTGATTGCCTTTTGATCACATGCCAAAAGTTCTTTATCTTTTTCTGTTTTATGGTGAGTTGCCTTAATATCCAAATTATCGTGAATACCCTCTAATGTATTTTTAAGGGAATCAAAAGGTTCTGCCAACTTCTTCCTTGAGTTGTTCATATCCGAACATGTTTTTTGCAAATCATCGCGCTCAATTTGTTTTATTACATCATCAAACTGGTAACGAAGTTCATTTGCTGTTGAATGCATATAAGCTTTTACCTTTGCGATTGTCTTGAATATTTTAGGTAAATCTTTCGGTTCAACGATAATGATGAGAACAAGTAAGATCACGACAAGCTCTGGTCCATCAATCCCAAACATCGTTTATACTCAACTTTCTCATAAAAAAAATAATGCACAATAATGATGACGTTTTGTTATTTGACACGCTGTTTTTTAGCAATAGATGCCTTGCCTCCTTTAGAGTAAGAGGAAGCCTTCCTCCGTGTTGCTGTATGTTTTACCGATAACGGCTGAGATTGTTGAGATGCTCCATCAATTACTTGGGAAGGAGCAGCCTTTTCAACATTACCCTCAATGCCTCCCTCTTCTTCCTTCATACTCTTTTTAAAGGCTTTAATTCCTTTAGCAACATCGCCCATTAATTCAGAAATTTTACCGCGTCCGAAAAGCACCAAAATAAGTAATAAAATTACAATTAAATGTGTTGGTGAAAAAATATTGCCCATTACTCTCTCTAACCTTATGCTTTTAAATTGTATCTCACTTATTCATGCTTTCTCTGAAGAAGAGTATCAAATATCGTATCTTACTTATATATTTTTTCTCAACCTAAAAGCAATCACACGCTTTTTAATGGAAACAGCGTAAACGAACTTTTACCCTCTCACCCCTTATTTAGCGTATTATAACACAAATCACTCAAAAATGATAAACAACTTCATATAAAGTTCAAAAGGCTTAAAACTTTTTTTAAAGAAACTTTATATGATCTCTTGGACGGCTTACCTTTTAGTAAATACTGTATCCAATGTCCTGCCTTTTAAAAACAGTATCGCCCATGAAATGGTAACTATCTCTTCCCAATCAACTTTACCAATGAAAATGATATCATAACCTTCTAAAAAAATTTACCTGTATCTGAATGTTTTCCGAAAATATATTTTATTAACGCGTAAAATATATTAGTTTGTCAAAATCATTCACTTGTACCTCATAAGCGAGGTCAGCATAGAGAGATAGAAACTATTAAAATGGTTCTTATAGACGTCAAGGATGCTAGAAAATAAGTCATGATATATAGGGATATGACGATTTCAGCTTTCATCTTTACTCCGTAAAGAGCTTCCATTGAAATGTTTGCCCTCTTCTTGTCCAACTTTCATATAAAAGATTTAAAATCCTAATGAAATAAATGCTCGCGTGACATTCATATTTTATGTATATAATTTTTTGATGAGGGGCTTATTTGATTGCTACAAAAAAGTTTTTATGGATATAAATTCTATTATTCTATGCTAATAAGCCTGATACAGTTATCCATATGATAGAGTTTCTTCCATGAATTATCGGCATATTTACCATGCTGGCAATTTTGCTGATGTTTTTAAACACATTATTGTCATGCGCATTGTAGAATATCTCAAACGCAAAGAAAAAGCTTTTCGCGTTATAGATACGCATGCTGGTATTGGTATTTATGACCTCTCTTCTTTAGAAGCCTATAAAACAGGAGAGTGGCGCGAAGGTGTGCAACGAATTTTTTCAACGCCAATCCCAGAAAATTTAAGAGAACTCCTTTATCCATGGTGTTATATCATTGATTCCTTCAATAAAGGGGAAAAAGAAATTGTATTTTATCCTGGATCTCCTGTTCTTATTCGCCAATTATTACGGAAACAAGATCGCCTCACCGCAATAGAATTGCACAATGAAGATTATCATGTTTTAGCAAAAAATTTTGCTGGCGATTATCAAACAAAAGTTCTGCATTTGGATGGTTGGCTTTCCTTAAATGCTCATTTACCACCAAAAGAAAAACGCGGTTTTATCCTTGTTGATCCTCCCTTTGAAAAAACTGGGGAATTTTTCCGCCTTATTGAGGGATTAATGAAAGCCTATCGCCGTTTTTCTGGAGGGATTTATGCTTTATGGTATCCTGTAAAACATGATAAAGAAATTGAAAGTTTTCTTCACGCGCTTTATCAAACAGGAATTCCAAAAATTTTACAGCTTGAAATGCGTATCCGAAAGAGTTCAAGTCCACCGACAATGAATGGAAGTGGGATGATTATTATCAACCCCCCCTATCTTTTGAAAGACGAAATGAAAAAACTCAGTCCCTTTCTTATCAACCGTCTTGGACAAGATGAAAATGCTCAAATAACGCATAAGTGGCTTCAAAAAGAACATCTAAATTAGACTTTTCTCTTACGTTTTCCTTTAAAAATACCCTTTTTTTAAGTTACAAAGGCGATAAGATTCTATTATTTCTTAGATAATATCAACATATAAGATAATAATGATAAGCTTATAACGATTACAGGAGTCATAGAACAATAAAGTCACTCCTTACGGCTCATAAGAGGAATTATTTTTAATCCTTTCTTGTATAGTTTCACTCCACGCGACTTTCTCCGCTTGTAACATACAAAAATTGTAACATACAAAAAAACATCGGTTTGAAATGAAAAAATTTTACGCTATTCAGAAATTTAATTTAATGTCGATAATGATAAACTATCTTTATAAGTCAATACCTTATTTGTAATTATTTTTAATGAATCAATAGAATTGAGCGTGTTCATAAAGCTGTCATAAATAAAAATTCTCATATTTTTTATGAAAGAAAAGTACTCTAAAATCACACTCTTATGCTATAATATGTTATTGATGGACAAAAGCTATTAAAGACATAAATAATCGTCATTTAATGGAATAGGAATACTTAATAGAATAAACAAAAAGCATTTCTTGATAAACGGAATGATCCTAAAAAATAATACAACTTGTCCGAAAAATAAAAGAGAAAAGCTTTCTTTTCTCTCTAATTTGACATGGAACAATGCCAATCAAAGCAACGAAAAAAATAAATTCCAAGGTGTCAAATTTATACAAGAGTTTGTTAGACACCTTCCCCATAAGCCGGGAGTTTACCGGATGATTGGTGAAAATGGTAATATTCTTTACGTTGGCAAAGCGCGTAATCTCAAAAAACGTGTTTCAAACTATACACGTGAACAAGGACACAATAATCGTATTACCCGTATGATTCGTGCAACATATCATATGGAATTTATCGTTACCCATACAGAAACAGAAGCACTCCTTTTAGAAGCCAATCTCATCAAAAGATTGCATCCCCATTTTAATGTATTACTCCGTGATGATAAAAGCTTTCCTTATATCATGATTACAAATGATCATCGAGCACCTGCACTTTGCAAACATCGTGGCGCTCGAACACAAAAAGCTCATTATTTTGGGCCTTTTGCTTCTGCTGGTGCGGTGACACAAACAATTCATGTTTTACAACGCGCTTTTTTATTACGGACCTGTACCGATTCAATTTTTGAAAACCGTACACGCCCCTGTTTACTGTATCAAATTAAGCGATGTTCTGCACCTTGTACCCATGAAATTAGTGACAGTGATTATAAAGAACTGGTAAGAGAAGCAAAAGCATTCCTTTCGGGAAAAGATCAATCTGTTAAAAATGATATGGTTCAAGCTATGCATAAAGCCGCAGAAAATCTTGATTTTGAACAAGCTGCTTCCTATCGTGACCGCTTATCAGCCCTTTCTCACATACAAAGCCATCAAGGAATTAACCCTCAAACGATAAAAGAAGCAGATGTCTTTGCAATTGCCCAAAAGGAAGGAATGACTTGTATTCAAGTGTTCTTTTTTCGCATGGGACAAAATTGGGGAAACCGAGCTTATTTTCCTAAAGCAGATCCCTCTTTTTCCTGTACTGAAATTTTAGCGAGTTTTCTTACCCAATTTTACGATGATAAACCCCTTCCTAAAAGCATCCTTTTATCCGAAGAAATTGAAGAAAAGACGCTTCTTACAGAAGCATTAAGTCTCAAAGCCAATCACAAAGTGTCTCTCTCCTTACCCAAGCAAGGTGAACGGAAAACACTTGTTAATCACGCCTATCTTAATGCTCACGAAGCTCTAGAACATAAGCTTGCTGAAACAGCTACCCATACAAAATTACTTCAAGGGCTTGCTGAAACATTTCAACTGCCTTTTCCTCCGCGCCGTATAGAAGTTTACGACAACTCTCATATTATGGGAACAAATTCTGTAGGTGCAATGATTGTTGCTGGTCAAATGGGGTTTGTTAAAAATCAATACCGAAAATTCAACATTCGCTCAACAGATATCACGCCTGGCGATGATTTTGGCATGATGAAAGAAGTGATTAAACGAAGATTTTCACGCCTTATCAAAGAGCATGATTTGCCAAATAAAAGTCATGACATACAAGATCAAGAAAATGATCTTTTTCCCGTTTGGCCTGATCTTATCTTAATCGATGGAGGTGAGGGACAAATCAACAGTGTGCATACAATACTTGCTGAATTACAATTGAATAACCTGATCACCGTTGTTGGAATTGCCAAAGGTGTTGACCGCCATGCGGGACGTGAACGATTTTTTATAAAAGGTACCCTTCCTTTCACACTTTCCCCCCGTGATCCTATCCTCTATTTTTTGCAACGTCTACGTGATGAAGCACACCGTTTTGCTATCGGAACGCATAGAATAAAACGAAAAAAAGCAACCTTTAAAAATCCACTTGATGAAATCGAAAATATCGGTCCGTCAAGAAAACGTGCATTGCTTCATCATTTTGGAAGTGCCAAAGCTGTTGCTGGTGCCTCACTTGAAGACTTGAAAAAAGTTACGGGAATCTCTATCGCAATCGCACAAAAAATTCATAACCATTTTAATGAAAAATAGGCTTGTTTCACAACCTTAGCCTTGTTACTTACAGGGAATATGTTCTCCTTTACAAGAATTGAAAATGACTCTATGAAAAATCATACTTTTTCTTTTCCAAATCTTTTAACTTATGCACGAATTGTTGCAGTCCCAATGGTTGTTGCTTGCTTTTTTGTAGAAGGACGCCTACAATCAAATGATATCGCACGCTGGATTGCCGTTTCCATTTTTATCGTTGCCTCTATTACTGACTTTCTTGATGGCTATCTTGCCCGTATTTGGGAACAAACATCCAATATTGGTCGCATGTTAGATCCAATTGCCGATAAACTTCTCGTCTCAGCTTGTTTGCTCTTGCTTGCCGCAGACAGCACGATTGCTGGATGGACATTATGGGCAGCAATTATTATTCTTTGTCGAGAAATTCTTGTATCAGGATTACGTGAATATTTAGCTGAATTAAAAGTGAGCGTTCCGGTCTCTCGTCTTGCAAAGTGGAAAACTTTTGTACAAATGATCGCTATTATCTTTCTTTTAGCAGGACCAGCTGGTAATAAAATTTTCCCTTACACAGTAGAATTTGGCATTACTATGCTTTGGATTGCTGCCCTCCTTACATTATGGACAGGATGGGATTATTTTCGCGCCGGTTTAAAACACGTCATTTCATGAAACCATCTCTTGATTTATAATGATAATCTACCTTTCTACAACTGAAGAAAGAAAAGATGCCGTAAACCTACTTACTTTAAATTTAGTGATGATTAATCAATTAAAACACTTCTTCTACCCATCATAAACGAAGTTGGCGCCTAGTTAAAAGACATTCAAAAAAAGAATAATAGGCTTTGTCCCCTCGCAAAAAAGTTGCAATATTAAAGGTAAAAAAAATGATAAATATATATATCTGTCAAAGAGATTTAAGTTTTTTTTAAGCAAAAGCCCAAAACACTATGTTTTAGGTTTTTGCTTCTTATTTGCGCTTTTATTAACCAACAATTTCTATCTCAGAAAACCAAAAAGCGATTTCTGTTTTTGCTGTTTCAGCACTATCGGATCCATGGACAGAATTTTCACCAATCGACAGAGCATAAACCTTACGAATTGTTCCTTCTTCTGCATCACTGGGATTTGTAGCCCCTATCACTTCACGGTTTTTAGCTATTGCATTTTCTCCTTCCAAAACCTGTACAATTGTTGGACCAGAAGACATAAATTCAACCAATTCGCTAAAAAAAGGGCGTTCTTTATGAACAGCATAAAAATTTTCAGCCTCACGCTTGCTCATCCACACACGTCTAGATGCAATAACACGCAAGCCCGCATCTTCAAGCATTTTGGTAATTGCACCTGTCAAATTACGACGTGTTGCATCTGGTTTAATCATCGAAAAAGTACGCTCTAAAGCCATTTACTCACCTTTATTTCATTGATAACATTCTCTAACTGTTTCTATAGCGAGCAGGCAGCCCTTTGCCAAGTGACTTTGCAAAAATTATGCAAATTCTCAAAAATATAGAATGGATTGTAAAGAAGAGTTCAATAAAATAGATACAGCTATAATTAACCCTCCCATCATAAAATGCCCATCTGCCTCTTAGTAAATGTTGAACTCCTTATTATATTCCTAAACGCTTCCCATCAAAATTATCATTTAAGCAATAACAATTATAAGAAAAAACAACAGTAAAAATACATACCTTCTATGAAAACCTTCTTTTAAAAAAGAAGACAGATCTAGACACTTCAGGTCTAGGTTTTAAAATTCTCTCACCAGATCAATTAAAAAATTTCCTATAATTAGAAACTATAGCGTACCCCTAAAATGCCTTGAAGGGATTGTTTTGTCTTACGCCCTTTAACATAATGGGCCTCACCATATAACTTCAACTGCTCACTCACAAAACTGCTTAAACCTATGCCTAATTTACCCGCATTACCTGATAAATCCGTGGTAAATGAATGGTGTTCATTAATCAGTGTTTGATTGTCATCTTTATTCTCACGCAACCATGCTGCTGTAATATACGCCTGTGAGGAAGTCGCCATGCCAGAGCCAAATTCATACCCTAAAGATAACCCAACCTCACTGCGCAGTGACGTAAAGGGACGTACATCACCTCTCATGTCATTCGATAACTTGATTTCTTTTCCCTCAACCTGCAACCAAGTAAATTGTCCATAAGGCTGCAACCAACTGCTCTTGGACGTCTGAAGTCGATAACCTGCTTCAAAGGAGGTTCCCACCGCCCATTGCTTATAACTTCCTTCAATCCCTAAACCATTCGTGGAAACTGCCTTCAGACTATTTTGATAATGATTGTATTTTAAAAGAGCATCCAGATACCATCCACTATGATCCACATACGTGACATAAGCCCCAATGCCATAACTATTGATACCACTGGTACCACCCCGAGTATGTGCAACACGAGCATGATCATAACTGCCAAAACCACCTATATAAAACTCTCCATTTGCCCACTCGCTTAAGCCATT
>NZ_JAQISX010000013.1:0-61040 GCF_028618425.1 Bartonella sp. ML70XJBT | reverse complement strand
AAAACATATTTAATAAATTATAAATATTTAAAATAAAATTAATATTTTATACCTTATATTTTTATAATTCTTAATTTTATTTTTACCTTTTCAAAAAAAATAAATAAATTTTATCTTATATTTTTTTATATTTGTGATATATCATATATTACGTATGATATGTTATAGAATAAAACTATCTTTAATATGTAAGAATTTTGTTTTTCTTATTGTATATTATGACAAAAAAGAGGTATTTATTTGATTTTTTTGTGTTTTGGCAATTTTATAGAATAATTGAATTGACAAAAAAGATTTTTGTACAATATGAAACTTATGTGCATCGGATCTTTATATTATGAGTATATGCACTATATCTCGACTTTGAATTACTCGATTTTGAATTAAAGGAA
The DNA here is from genome assembly GCF_028618425.1 of Bartonella sp. ML70XJBT. NCBI lineage: Bacteria > Pseudomonadati > Pseudomonadota > Alphaproteobacteria > Hyphomicrobiales > Bartonellaceae > Bartonella > Bartonella sp. ML70XJBT. The sequence continues at coordinate 60,648 of NZ_JAQISX010000013.1, read as the reverse complement.
ACAAGAATGGAACATCGTGCAGTCTTAGAGACTGAAAGCAATTTAGTTATTACATTGGTTGCTGATATTGTTGCTGCCTACGTGAGTAATAATTCTATTCGACCGACTGAAGTGCCAAGTTTGATTGCTGATGTCCATGCTGCTTTTCGTAAAGCAGGGAATCTAGAGTTAGCTGAAGTTGAAGCTGAAAAACAAAGGCCTGCCGTTAATCCAAAACGTTCAGTATTTCCTGATTATCTCATTTGCCTTGAAGATGGAAAGAAATTTAAATCTCTCAAGCGTCATCTCATGACACATTATGGAATGTTACCAGAGGAATACCGTGAAAAATGGCAGTTAGATAGTTCCTATCCTATGGTGGCGCCTAATTATGCGAAAACACGATCAGCTTTAGCCAAAGAGATGGGACTTGGACGCAAAAGCAAACGGAAAAAAGCTAAATAGTTATATTTTTCGAAAAAATAATTCCTATATAGATTTATATAAAGTTGCTTTTTAGAGTGCACGTTTTCTGTAAAGCTTTTGTGTGTATAGCAATTTGTAGAAAGGGAACTATATAGAGCTTTCGTTATGGATTCGTTTGATCATTGATTTCAGACCATTGGATCGTTGTGGTGTAAGATTTTCGTTTAAACCAAGTTTCTCAAAGAGATTTTGAGCATCAGAGTTGCGAATTTCAGAAGCTTTTTTTCCTGAATAATAAGCCAAAAGAATATAAATGAGTCCACGCACAATATGGGCATCGGAATCACCTTGAAACGTTACTATTGGATCTTCTGAATTATTACGTGATGATAAAAGCCACACTTGGCTAACACAACCAGGAACTTTGTGGGCATCGTTTCGAGCACTTTCTGGAAAAGGTGGCAATTCATGGCCAAGCTCAATGACATAACGATAACGATCTTCCCAATTATCTAAAAGCGAAAAGTTTTCTATAATATTGTCGATTGTTTCCGCCATTATCTTAGTCCTGTTTCCTTTTAATAATCATGTTGAATATATTTATTGGTAGATAAATATTTATTTTCCTAATATAATGAATATGAAGGACGTTAAAGATTCTTATTTTAAGATAACATTGTATGATTTTGTAAGAGTTCTTTTATTTCCATTTTGTGAGAAACATTAGGAGAAATCTCTATATTATTTTTGTTCCCTAATATATGCCCTAAATATTCATAAACAGCTTTTGCACCGTAATATGCGCGTTCGCCAAGTAAACTTAAAAAGGACTTTCCTACTTTACAAGTTTCTTTATTACGATCACAAAATGTTCCTAAGTCATTTAAAGCTTCCTTAAACGCAATAATTATATCACTTGTTGTTGTCTCATTATTTTTTGAATTAGAAGAATGGTTACTGCTTGGATTTGCTACAAAAAATGAAATAATGACAAAAACAAAAAACAAAAAAAATGATAATTTGATTAAAAAACGTATCATGAGCAATTAATGTACCGCAGTGGTAAAGGCAATAAAAGAGGTATTTTACACACTGTACCTTTATAAAAAATTTATAAAACGAGTTTTTTATAAAGTTGAGTATTCATTTATTGGACCTATATCGTTAGCTTTTTTATAAATATGATACAATATCACTGTATAAAAATGGGATATATTGTCTATTCGGCAAAAAATAACACCAAAGTTATACGAAATATCATACAGTTAGAGGATTCTTATATATAATATTATATATAAGAATCTATGATAAAAAATAAGAGACATAATCATGATCGTATATAAGGGATAAGAAGTGTACACCCCATAATTGTCACTTTTTATTCCACAAGAAAGTGTAGAGATAAGACAAGGATTAAATACAGAATCCAATTTCTTTTCCCTATTGTGTATATACTTATTTTTAATAATAACTCATCATTTTAAGTTTAGTTGAAAGGGCTAGGCTAAAGAGAGAGAAACTCTGTTATTTTGACTCTCTTATCGATAAAATATTTATATTGTCTATAAAATTTTTACTGACACATCATAAATATGATCAACATGTCGATGAAATATAAAAAATAGAGGCATCTCTTATGATTTCATCTCAAGCTAAGATTTCTTATAATACTGTAAACATCAATTTAATTGATACTTATGAAAATAAGTGAATATGAATAGGAGGAGTTTATGCCAAAATATAATATCACCAAGAGGAAATTGCTCTTACCAAATCGTTTACGGATAAGTAACCCTCTATATGTAAGCTATAAAGAATGATAATGACTATCATCATTCTGGCATTATAGGAAAATATTCTCAACTTGATTTTAAAGAATAGGCAAACATATGTGCCAAAAATGAAGAATAACGTAGCATTGTTGTTTAGATGATTAAATGTGATAGCACTCGTTTGAAAACACTATAGGGTCTTGAGTGTTAATCATTTGATGCTCTCTTATACAGATTAAAAATTTGTAAAATATGAAATTAATAAATGTTGATAAGAGCTCTTGTTGATTTATCAACTTATAAATGGATATAATGAACCTGCTTATTCTAGGAATCTGAAAGGAAAAAACACTAATATCACTGCACTTCTTCCTAGCTTGAAATAAGAAATTATTTACATTCGTTTTTTGTGAAAAATAAACGCAACTGAAAATCAAAACTAATGACAACAAAGCGAAAGACATCCCGAAAAAAAGCTATAAAACATCGTAAATACCATAGTAGTTTTGTTATTACTCTTTTTCTTATAATTTTTCAGTTTATTTTTTGGATAACAAAAACTCTTTATTTCTATACACGAAAAAATACTTTATTTTTTGTTGGCTCTATTCTTTTTAGCATTAGTTTTTTATTTGTTTCAGTTAATGCTTTATTTTTGCAAATGACACCACATAAAAATATTTTCAATCAAATAAAGTTTTCTTCTACTCAAAATATAGGAAAAAGCTCTAATCTATCTGAAAAAGAATCAAAATCACAAGAATCCTCTCGTGTAACTTCATTAAATTCTTCGAGTCATCACAACACAAATCCACCTTTCCTCCATCAATCAGCAAGCATGCTGGAAAAGCAAAAAGAACTTGCAGAATTAGGACTTTATGATGGACCTTTAGATGGACTAGAAGGACCTAAAACGCGTCGTGCCATCGCTTTATGGAAACAACAAGCGACTCAAAAAAAGAAAAATGACGTTTTACCCAACGCCACAACAGATGAAATTGCAGTATTAATTAAGCAGAGCGAAATAGAAATGGCAAATGATACAACAACAAGAAATATAACAAATTCAGAAGAAGCTATTTTAGATCCTTCTGTTGAAGATATTTTACAGGTGCAAAAAGCTTTACGTAATTTTGGTCATGAGGAAATTCTTGTCACAGGAATAGAAGATCAAAAAACCATAGAAGCCTTAAAACAGTTTCAAAAAATATTTGACCTTCCTATCACGGGAAAAATTAATTCCACAATTTTAATGAAAATGCGTGAAATTGGTTTATTAAATTAAAGCTAATCGTCTATATCATAAAAACAATCTCTTAATTTATAATGATAATTGATCATTTTCTTGTTTAATGTATCCGAATACAAAAATATTTCTTTACCGTAAACCCTTCTATATTAAATAATCAGAATAGTTTTCTTACATATTCCATATTGAGCCATACAATTGGCTAGCAAGGAGATCACAACCGATTGCAGAAAAAAGAAATCATTGTAAAGAAAGCAAAGGCACTCACTCTAAAATTTTTATTGCTTCTGAAGGTCACAGGACACGAAATTCTGTTGTCATATCACACCTTTACTTCATATTTTCGAGCTAGAAATGATCCATAATTACTGTCAATTTGATTTTGTGAATATAACGCAAAAATATGTTCGAACACCTATAAGAATAATGAGATGAAAAGCCGGTTGTGTTATGGCTGTTCTTTTGCAAAGTATTTTAAAAAGGCCGGCACATTTCTCTAATCCATAATTGGAAAGTTTTGTATTTTATAACGTTGTTTTCTAAAAAAGCCTGTGCTTTTGTTGTTGCTTGTCAATCAACATTTAAGTCCTCATTCAATCGCATATTTGAGATAAAGACTAAGGCGCTTTCTCTACTGTTGTCGCTTTTGTATGCCAAAGGGGTGCACGCGCGTATATCGGCTGTTTGTGTAATCTTTCGAAAATAGGAAGACAGCTTAATGTGGGCCGAACATAAAAGTTTTAAGAGTAGAAAACATTTGCCATTTTGGTCATTTTCTTTTCATTTAACTTTACGGCTTTCAAAGACATATAAAGCCGTATCTTCTTTTAAATAATGGAGAGTATTGCCTCACGCTTTTATTTATCACGTGTCTTTTTGGAATATTTCCTAACGTAAAATAAAACATCCCAAATGGAATATACTTTGCCATTCACGGGGCCTTTCTTTGAAATAAACACTCTCAAAGTACCCAAACCTATTTTGCAATAATGCCCGAGAATAATATAATAGCAATTCCGCTGTGCACTATCATCTTTATGCTTGTAAAGGAGAAAGCTGGCATCATTACACACTGTCCCTACTTTCAATATTGTAACAACTCTTGAAACTTGAGACGATTTATAAAAAAGCATATTTTCGCTTTAATTTTTTATCTACATAGTTCTCTCCGCCTATAAAAGCAAAAAATATAGTTTTCATTGATTCAATTATAAAAGAAGCTGAAATGAGAAAATGTTATGATATTCGGGAGAATATTCAATATGAGAAATATATAAATTATATTTATAATCAATGCCTTATATAACTTTTATATTTCTTCATAAACATAAAGTTGGTAGAGCACAGGGAGTTTTATAAACTCTGAGGAAATTTTATAATTACAAGAAGTTTTACATAATCCCATTCTACGAATAATAATTTGAAATGGATTAGGAAGCATTTCTTCAAAACAACCTATCAATGTACAAAATAAATGCGTTTGTTTGAAGCATTCTGTTTTGTGTGAGGCGTTCATCCTGTTAAAAGGCAAACGCATGAATTAATTGCACAATAGCATCCCATTCTCTATCAAGTAACCCGTCCATACGTGAAAGCCTATTAATAATAACCCTTTGTTTTATCTTGCCTCATACTTTCTTTCATGCCCCTCTCAAAAATACACTTTCTCACATGCTATAAATTATAGAGGATTCTAGAAATGCTTTGTATTTTCTTTAAGGAATAAAATAAAAGAACGTACATAAAAATTTATTTCACTGGTAACGATACAATAAAAAATATTAACCCGTTATATTTTTTTTGCTATTGCAGCTTGCGCTGCCGCTAAACGGGCAATTGGAACTCTAAAAGGAGAACATGAAACATAATCTAGGTTATTTTCTTCACATAAAGCAATAGAAGCAGGATCACCTCCATGTTCACCACAAATTCCCAATTTTATTTTTGCACGCTTTGAGCGTCCACGCTGTGCAGCAATAGCAATCAGTTCTCCTACACCATCACGATCAATAGATACGAAAGGATCTTGTTCTAAAAGACCTTTTTGAAAATAGGTTGCCAAAAAAGGAGCAGCATCATCACGGGAAATTCCAAAAGTAGTTTGTGTCAAATCGTTTGTTCCAAATGAAAAAAATTCTGCTGTTTCAGAAATTTCATCGGCTCGAAGCGCTGCTCTTGGAAGCTCAATCATCGTCCCAACCATATACTGAATAGAACTTCCCTTTTCTTTCATCACTTCCTCAGCAACCTGATCAATACGCGCTTTGACAAAATCAAGTTCAGATTTAAGCGCAATAAGTGGCACCATAATTTCAAGCATAACAGGAGATCCAGATTTTTGGGCGGCTTCTGCTGCCGCTTCAAAAATCGCCCGCGCTTGCATTTCAGCGATTTCAGGATAAGTAATGGCTAAACGACATCCTCGTAATCCAAGCATAGGGTTAAATTCGTGCAACTGCTGTGCGCGTTCAGCAAGCGCTTCCACAGAAACCCCCATAGCTTTTGCAACTTCAAGAATTTCTGCATCGGTTTTTGGTAGAAATTCATGGAGTGGCGGATCGAGCAAGCGAATGGTCACAGGCAAACCACACATAATTTCAAATAATTCACTAAAATCTGAACGCTGCATTGGCAAAAGCTTATCTAATGCTTTGCGACGTCCACTTTCATCATGACTTAAAATCATTTCACGCATGGCAACAATACGTTCACCAGAAAAAAACATATGCTCCGTACGGCAAAGACCAATACCTTCAGCCCCAAAAGAACGCCCCATACGGGCATCAGAGGGTGTCTCAGCATTGGCACGAACTCTTATACGTCGCATCCCATCAGCCCATTTCATCAACTTTGCAAAGTCTCCACAAAGTTCAGGCTGCAACATCGCAACCTTCCCTTTGAAAATTTCCCCACTTCCACCATCAATTGTGATAATATCACCCTTTTTAAAGCTTTCTCCTGAGGCAAACAGCGTATTTGTGTTATAATCAATCCGTACACTACCAGCACCGGAAATACATGGCTTTCCCATCCCCCGCGCTACAACAGCAGCATGGCTTGTCATGCCACCACGCGTTGTTAAAATTCCTTCAGCTGCATGCATCCCATGAATATCTTCTGGGCTTGTTTCTACACGGACTAAAATAACTTTGCGCCCTTCTGCCGATGCTGTTTCCGCCTCTTCTGACGTAAAAACAATTTCACCCATTGCGGCTCCAGGAGACGCCGGTAAACCACGTCCTATAACCAAACGTTCTGCTTTGGGATCTAGTGTTGGGTGTAAAAGTTGGTCAAGTGACTTTGCATCAATACGCATGACAGCCTCTTCACGACTTATTAAACCCTCTTCAACCATTTCAATTGCCATCTTGAGAGCTGCACGAGCCGTGCGCTTTCCTGAACGAGTCTGCAACATCCATAATTTACCCTTTTCAATGGTAAATTCGAGATCCTGCATATCTCGATAATGCTGCTCAAGCTTCTGCGCGATCTGACATAACTTAAAAAAAGCTTCAGGCATGATTTTTTCTAAAGACGGATTATTTGAACCAGCAACAATACGTGCATTTTCTGTAATATTTTGAGGCGTTCGAATCCCCGCCACAACATCCTCCCCCTGCGCATTAACTAAAAATTCACCATAAAGTTCTTTTTGTCCTATCGATGGATTGCGTGTAAAAGCCACACCTGTTGCCGAATCTTCCCCCATGTTACCAAAAACCATAGCTTGCACATTCACGGCCGTTCCCCAGCTTTCAGGAATGCCATGTAAACGGCGATAAGTAACTGCACGTGCTGTCATCCAACTTGAAAAAACAGCTCCAATCGCCCCCCATAACTGTTGTTCAGGATCTTGTGGAAAAGGCTTTCCTAATTGTTTTTCAACATAGGCTTTATAAGAAGTAATGACATTTTTCCAATCATCTGCTGTCATTTCTGTATCAACAGTGTAAGCATTGTGTGCTTTTACTTCATCAAGAATCTCTTCAAAATACGAATGGTCTAACCCCAAAACAACGTTGGAATACATTTGGATAAAACGCCGATAACTATCATAAGCAAAACGTTCATTCTTGGCTTGTAAAGCAATCGCTTTGACAGTTTCATCATTCATGCCAAGATTTAGCACTGTATCCATCATCCCTGGCATAGAAGCTCGCGCCCCTGAACGAACAGAAAGCAAAAGGGGTCTTTGTTCATTCCCAAATTCACGTCCTGTTTGTTCAGCAACACGTCTTAGCGCTTTCTTAACAGATTCCTGTAGCTCTTCTGGATATGATTTGTCATGGGCATAATAAAAATTACAAACTTCTGTTGTCAGAGTAAAGCCGGGCGGTACCGGCAAACCCAGATTACTCATTTCTGCCAAATTAGCGCCTTTACCTCCCAGAAGATTACGCTCGTTTGCGCTTCCTTCTGCGCTGCCATCTCCAAAACTATAAACCCATTTTTTCATTATACAAATCCTCCCATATCAGGCATCAAAATATCATTCAACCTAAGCTCATTTAAATGCAATGATTTGATTTTAAAACCGGCAAAACAAAAAATATCGTTTCATAATCACTTCATAAATGCATAATAACAATCATTCCGAAAGAGAAATGACCACACATCTCACTTATCCACCTTTTGGAAGATTAAAATTCAGTTTTTAAGATAACCATCAATCACCGAAAAAAAGTCTTCTACTTTCATGGCACCTTCATATTTATCACCATTGATAAAGAAAGTAGGCGTTGCTGTGACACCAAGTTCTTTACCACGCTCAAAAGATGCATTCACTTCATCTAAAATGGCCTGATTTTTCAAACACGCAGTAAAACTCTCATCTGTAAAACCCGCCATTAAGCTAATTTTTTTCAACGGTGTCAGAGCATCTTTTACCCAAACCCACTCATTTTGTTTTTGAAATAAAACTTCTATCAAAGGAAAATAGCGATCTTCTGGTGCACATCGTGCTAACATAAAACCTGCTGTTGCCCGAGGATCAAAAGCATAATCGCGAAAAATCATTTTTACTTTACCTGTTTTGATATATTTTTTACGAATTTGAGGAAGGATATCATTATAAAAATGCGCACAATGCGTACATGTCAACGAAGCATACTCAACAATGATGACTGGAGCATCTGCCTCTCCTTCAAAGCGATCCTTTACTTTACCCGATTGAAGAAGCTCAGCCATATCTACCGTTGCAACAGGTTTGGAACCATGCGCTAAAGCAACTGTTACACTGTTTTGTACAATCGTTATGAAGAGAAAAATTATTCCGAGAGATAAAAAAGAACGATATTTTACCATAAATAATACTTTTCTGTTGTTATTAAACTAATAAGAATCCAATGCTTTTGCATATATTAAAGAAAAATATCTAAAATATCTTGCTATTTATTATTTTTTTCCGAGAAAATGCAACTGCCAAGTTTATAAAGTGATTGGCGTAAGCTTTTATCTTCAATCCCTTCGAGCATTTTTTCCAAGCATTTTTTGTCTATTTCACTCAAAGTTGGCTTTAGAGGCACATGATTCATAAAAATCGACAGACTTCTTTGCTCAATCTTGATACGATCAATAGCAATATAACCAAAAAATCCATTAATTCTATGAAGCAATTCTTCTGTTTCATGCATCAATTTTAACGCAGCAAATCCTTCACATGCAATAACAAGTGCTGCGGGCTTAAAAACTTCATCTTGATCAGCGCGACGTTTCCAAATAATTTTAAGGGGTATTGTATGTTTACTGATATCATAGCCCGCAATTTGTGGCCAATGCTCTATAAGCGCAACATTAAGCCCTGTCCGTTTACGTAAAACTGGATCAAGTATTTTCAGAACCGTCCTCGAAAGAGAATAAAAAGTATGTTTTTTTAGTTGTTTTCTCATTTTTAGATCATTGTTCAATCATTTACTCAATTACAATCATTTGTTTCATCTAAAAATTATTACCTTTCCAATTTATATAATATCAACAAAATAGACATTCTCTCTTCAGCAAAAATCTCGACAATAAAAATACAAGAGCAAAAAAACATAGATGACCCAATAAATGCTTTTTTCTTTTGCATTTTACATCTCCCTATGCTTGAAAACAATCATGTATGAAATTTCCTCGCACCTCCTTTCTTGGTACGATCAAAATCACCGACATCTCCCATGGCGGATTACTCCTGAAGAACAAAAACAAGGTATCCGTCCTGATCCTTATCACGTTTGGCTTTCTGAAATCATGCTTCAACAAACGACCGTTGAAACGGTTAAGCCTTATTTTAAAAAATTTCTGAAACTTTGGCCTGATCTTTCTTCTTTAGCAAAAGCCTCACAAGATGACATCATGAAAGCATGGGCTGGACTTGGTTATTATTCACGCGCACGTAATCTTAAAAAATGTTCAAGACAGCTTGTTGAAAACTACGCAGGACAATTTCCACAATCTGTAAAAGCCTTACGAACTCTTGCGGGGATTGGAGATTATACAGCCGCAGCCATTGCCGCAATTGCTTTTAACCACCCTGTAGCAGTGGTTGATGGTAATGTCGAACGTGTGGTAGCTCGCCTTTTTGCTATCACTTCAATATTACCAAAAGCAAAAGCTGAAATTAAAGAACAAACACAAAAAATTATTGCTTTAAATCGTCCTGGCGACTTTGCTCAAGCAATGATGGATTTGGGAGCAACAATTTGTACTCCACGCAAACCATCTTGTTCTATCTGCCCTCTTCAAAGTTTATGCAAAGCGGAAAAGATACAACAAACAGAAGCTTTTCCAGTCAAAGCTCCGAAAAAAGAACGCCCTTTAAAAACAGGTGTTGCTTTTGTGATCCTTAATAAAAAGAGACAAATTTATTTAGAAAAAAGACAGACACAAAAACTCCTTGGCGGAATGACCCAAATTCCTAATAATATTGGCATAAACAACGAAAACGGACTTCAAAATGCACCCTTTACTGCTAATTGGAAATTCAAAGGACAAATTACCCATGTTTTTACTCACTTTTCTCTAAAACTCGATGTTTACTATACTGATGATCTTCATGAAACGAATTGTGAAAATGGTTGGTGGTGCAATATTCAACACCTTGCCGAAGAAGCGCTCCCTACTGTTATGAAAAAAGCTATCTCCATAGCACTTCCCAATTCGTTCAGATTTAAATGACCGTCCCTATTGATAAAAATGTTTGTTAACGGAGACTTTGATATCCCTAGCGACCATTTCTTCCTCTGTAAAAGAAAATTTAAGAACGTGAAATAACCAATTTTTCTTACACATAAAAATTAAGTAGGAATAAAAAAGCTTAGAAAGCTTATATTTAAATTTCAGGATTCATCTTTTTTCACTTACGCAAAAGCAAGCCGATACCATCACACACTTTATCAACCTCCAATATTGTCTACAGCCCACAACACTTGAGAGGGTTCATAAGAGGTACTTTTAGTTCTTTCTTTAGAAATTTTAGCCCTATATTAGCTCCGCTTATGACGTGCAAAAAAGTGATTTTTATTGACTCAATATAAAACAGCTTTGAAATAAAAAATATGACGATATTTGAGACGCTAATTCAAAAGATTGAATAATGCTAAATTATCGTTATAAGTTAATATATTGCTATACTGCACGCACAGCCATAAATGTACATGCTCCCTCCTTAAAAGAACTTAATTTTTTTGAACTTCTAAATGAATCTTTTGAATTCTGTTATTTGATTTTCATAAAATTATATCGATTGATAATTTGACTATTTTTATCCTTAAATAAAAGTATAGAATGAAGATTCTTTACCTTGATTTTTTCTACAAGAAATATAAAAAACACTCACTTTCCACTTTGCAAGCAAAACGAGCATATAAATAACGCTTTTAAAGGCATAAAATGCCCTTACGTCTCTCTTAATTAAGGGCATCTACATATTGGTGGTCAATCGAATGAAGTGATCTTCTTCGTTTATAAAACACCTGTTTTTAACATTTGTGAGCGTATGATCATTCTTAAATGATCTATGGATTTCAATCGTCCATTTTCCTCATAATACCAAAAGGTCCAACCGTTACAACTCTGCGAATCTTGAGCTTTTCTCCCCATTGCATGAATTGAGCCGGCTTCACCACCATGCATAATCGTACCATCAGCTCTTACAATAGCAGATACTTGCTTCTTGCGATCATAAAGAACTTCCCCAGGATAGAGTAAACCTGCTTCAAGCAAACTATTGAATGCTACACGTGGTTCTGCTTTTTTTCTATCCAAAATTGCTAGTTCTGGTTGTGCTAAAGGTTTAATCGCCGCAATTCTCTCACATGCTGCGTCAATGTAATCTTGCTCGCGTTCAATCCCAACAAAATCACGCCCTAAAAGCTTGGCAACAGCACCTGTTGTTCCCGAACCAAAAAACGGATCAAGAATAACATCACCAGGCTTACTAGAAGCCATAATAATACGTGCTAATAACGCTTGTGGTTTTTGTGTTGGATGTAATTTACGCCCTGAATCATCCTTTAAACGTTCAGCTCCAGTACAGAGAGGAAAAAGCCAATCTGAACGCATTTGTAAATCTTCATTTGCTGCTTTTAAAGCATCATAATTAAATGTGTACTTTTTGTCTTTTTGATCTCGCACAGCCCAAATCAGCGTCTCATGGGCATTTTGAAAGCGGCGCCCTCGGAAATTAGGCATCGGATTATTTTTACGCCAAATAATATCATTAAGCATCCAAAAACCTAAATCTTGTAATGCCGTACCAACTCGAAAAATATTATGGTAAGATCCGATAACCCAAAGCGTTCCGTTGGGTTTTAACACACGACGACACGCAAGCAACCATGCTCGGGTAAAAGCATCATAAGCAGCAAAACTCTCAAACTGGTCCCATGCATCATCAACCGCATCAACAAGCGAATGATCTGGGCGGTATAAAGCACCATCCAATTGCAAATTATAAGGAGGATCCGCAAAAATCATATCAACGGAATGTTTTGGCAATTTTTCTAAAACGGCAACACAATCTCCTTTAAAAATTTTATTGCGCCATGGCATCTGTGAGGAAGTACGAATGAAATCTTTTTGAAGCTGAATAACTGTCATGAAAAACCCAACGAAATGAACTGAATTTGCCCTATAATCAATCAAAATAGTTTATAGGCCCGCATTACCCATCCATATTTACAAAATAGAGTAAACGTATCGTTAAAGTTCTACAAAATTGATATTCGTTTTTATTTTTTTTAAGTCAAAAAACTTTCATAAAAATGAGGCCTTATTTTTTTTAATGTACTATTCTTATAGCTTTTATTTTGTAAAAGAATTAAAAATCGTTTTCAAAGCATATTTTTATAAAATAAGGTCATCTTAATATTGTTTTCATGAAAATTGTCCATCTCGTATGTAAAGGAATATCTTATGCCTCAGATAGATCTTATTATTTTTGATTGTGACGGAGTTCTCGTCGACTCTGAATATCTTGCAGCAAAAATTGGATCTCAATTACTCAAACAAACAGGATATGAAATATCAGCGGAAGAATTGAGTGAGCGTTTTGCAGGACTTATCTTTCGCGATATTCTTAAACACGTTGAACAGGAAACAGAAAAACCAGTTTCTGCTCATCTCATAGATCAGATGACCAATATTTTTCGTACACAAATAAAAACTGAATTACGAGCTATTGATGATGTAAGAGAAACTGTAGAAATGATTCAAACGCGCTATCCCTACTGTATCTGCTCTAATGCAAAAAGCGTAGATATAAAAGAAATGCTCACCACTGTTGATCTCTATGACCTTTTTGAAGGTAAAATATTTTCAGCCCCTGAAGTTGGAACAAAAAAAACGAAACCAGCCCCTGATGTTTTCCTTTTTGCCGCACAACAATTACAGGTAGAGCCTCAAAACACAATCGTTATAGAAGATTCACTTCATGGTGTTCATGCCGCTATAGCAGCAGGCATGCGTGTCATCGGCTTTACGGGAGGTTCCCATAGCTATCTTGGCCACTCTAATGCACTTGCAGAAGCTGGTGCGGAAACGGTTATCGCAAAACATGCTCATTTAGGAGAAGTTTTAGAAGCAATGGCTGTATGGCGCGATTTATTATAAAAAAATTCTTGAAGACATCAGTTTGTAAATTCTTGTAAGAGGATATTTTATCCAAATATCCTCCCCTTCTTGCTTCTCTTCTTTTCTAATAACTTTAATCAATACGTGATTTTCAACATAGGGCGATTACATCTTAATAATGTGAAGAAGAAGAAAAAATATGGGACTTGCCCAGAAACCATAAGTCTAACCATTACATGCTGGAGCCCAAAAGTAAGGATACAAACGCATAGGAATCCACTCTTCTGGGAAAGCAATCCTACCGGTAAACTGCCTATTTTTCTCAAATCCAATATCCTCGTTCCAACATCAGCAGCCCATCCTGATAAATGACTAGATTTGTCAAAGAAAAGAATATTATAACTCCTTGCTCAATAAGATGTGAAAATTGCTATGTCAAAATCATCACCCTCCGCTTATTAAATCATTACCCAACATGGTAAAATTGTATGCTCTGTTCGTATTGACCACAGGCGAATACTTTAAAATTCGCGGAATCTGTAAAACACAAAAGTTTATTGAAAATGACAAAAGCATCCTTTCCAAGTTATAAGGGCTTATATTTTCTCAATCCAAATCTCATAAACTTGTTGAAGGTTTATTGATATTGCTGCGTAAAAAATCTTTTGACAACATCAATTGCCATAACCTCTCTAAAGTTATATAAAGACTAAGAAAATATGTCTTTATAAAGATATGCGGTTTTATAGGAAATATTTTTATCAAGAAAATGATGAGCAATACATTGATTTATAATGATAACCTAACGTTATTCAGATTAAACAAAAATGAATATCGTAAAAATCTTTCATTTCAAATCTGGATATATTAAGTTAATTAAAAAAATAAATAAAAACACCCCTTCATGAAGCACCTCAAGAGCCGAGGGTTATAGGAACATTAGGAACGAGCCTAGCGTACGATCCATACCGTCTTAATCCTTTATAAAAATAAAGATGGCGGTGACTTATGAACTTAGAGTTTTATCATTATACTACTCACACGTATCCTTGTAAAATAAGCTAAACGTTTTTTTAAACAAATATTTCAATATGAAACATATAATAGCCGAGGTTGAATACCGTCAAGAGATACTAGTAGCAGCTTAAAATTTTCTCAAAGCACTTAATAAACTTTTTTAAATAAGTAATGAAATTTGATTTTTTCAAAAATAATCCAACTTTAATAAAAACGCCCTTTCTAAAAAAAGTAGTTTTTCAGTTTGGGCAGAAGAAAATTTTTTAAATATTATCCAATGTTAATTTTTGGGGTACACGCACAAATATATCTCTATCGATGTTCTTCTGAACACTGTCTGCGGTCGTGCTATTCATATTGATGAAAAGATCATAGTATTCATCTTTATTCAATCCGTACTCTACTTCACTATCAAAAACTGTATATTTTTTATTATCTATAAATTAAAATGAAATATAATTAAATATAAACTTTTAAGAAGATATTTATAGTATCTAAATAGTATATATTTTTAATAACAGATATCCATAAAAACAAATATATTTGATAAGATTCTAGCGATGTCCTTTATATTCAGTGTTGAGAGTTTTTTCGTATAAATTATAATTTTCATGTTTTTTATTATATATTCTATAATAAAGATCATTTTTATATATTTAATACGTAAAAAATTAAAATCAATGTTATTATATCTAAGTGTATTAAAAAATATGATATAAAATATATCTTGATAGGATCATCATAATTATAAAAATATATATTAACGTATAAATAAACGATTTAAAAATATTTTTTGTAATTATTACTGTCACTTTTTTACAATAATGTTTATAAAAATTATAACTATATTTTAAATTATGTATTTCAAATATTGACTAAAAATACATAATGAAATATGTGTTTTTATATAAAGTAAGTTTTGCATACATATTGTATATTTACTTACACATATAATTTAAAATTATTTGAGGTAAAGTTATGGTAAAATTATTTAAAAATTATGTCTTAAGTGTTTTTATAGCGAGCACTTTTTTTCTTTCACAAACCATAAATGTTAATGCAAACTATTTAGAAAACACTCCCCCAAAAGAGGAATTGTCTATTCCTCTAATAGCACAAGTAAAGAACGCAAAATCTGATGCGGTTTCTACAACTGCTTTCTATGCTCCATCTGTAAGTTATCAAACACAAAATGGAACAGTCGGTGAAGGAAAAGTTGAAAAAGTCCTTGAACCCATGACTGTAGGAATGGGACTATTATTTGCTGGATATGCTATGAGTTTTATAGGTTCGATTATAAGTTGGATAAAAGATATCGTATTGATGTTCAAATAATTCAACACATTGTATAACGCTAGAATAATTGCTTCATTATGTATTATTATTTTATTATAATTCATTACATAATGAAGCTCCTCTTACTAAAATATAAATGACGTAGATTAAATCCAAATATCCAAAATATAAATTTACGCATATATATTGAATAGTATAAAGTATTTGAGGTAAATTATGATTAAATTGTTTAAAAGTCATATATTAATTATGTTCATGATGTTTGCCTTTTCTCTTTCACAGGTTGTAAGCGTAAATGCAAAGTATTTGCAAAAGAGTACTCATCGTGAGAATAGTTTTGTTTCAGCAATAGAACAGAAAAGAAAAGATGTCATCCATTCTGTTTCTCTCTATACACAAAATCTAAATCATGGTGTGGGGGATGAAACGACCATTGAGGGAAAATTTGAAAAGGTCTTTGAGCCTCTTACACTGGGGACTTTTGGTATTGGGGTGGCAATTGGATATGCTGCAAGTACAGCAGGCATGTTTTTAGGATGGATAATAAGCAAAATAATATCGTATTTTAAATCTCGTTAAAATTGAAATTTCAGAAGAATAAAATCTTCTCGTATGAAACATAAACTATAGATGCATTCTGTTTTTATTCATTGTTGATGATAAAGAAACAAAGAATTATCCCATTAAGTATGAAAAGTAAATACTTATATTTCTCTTAATGTACACTTATTCTATCAATGCATCTATTCAATTTTGATTAAAATAAAAGTATTGGTGATAAATGATGCTTCAAGTATTGAAAACTTATGTATTAAATATTTTAATAGTGATTGCTTTTTTATTTTCACAAGTTATAAATGTTCATGCCAATTATTTGAAAAATGATGCTCAATGGGAAACTATTTCTCTCATGGAACAAGGAAAGAAAAAAGCTATCAGTCTCGCTACTTTTTATGTTCCAAATTTTACTCATGGCGCAAAAAGTGAATCCGCCATTGAAGGAAAATTTGAGAAAGTGTTTGAACCCATTACTATAGGTATTTTTTCTACAGTAGGTTCTTTGGGTTTTGGATTCTTTACAGGGTCTATCATGGCTATATTTAGCGGAATAATCGGATGGGCAATCGGAAAAATTAAAGGCAAATAATTCAAAGATATTCAATTATTTTCTCTCTTTAAAATAGGAACATTTTACAGCCTGCTTTCCATTATTTGGCAGGCTGTTTTTATGCTTTCTATGGATAAGTTTTAGGTTATCATACTGTATGACACAAATATAATACTTATTTATAATACCTATTCGTACATAAGCTGATAAATTAAGCTAAACGAAGATTATTCAAAATATAGATTTTCGCACGAAATGCCATAAAATTACCTTATAGGTTTTCCAGTGTTAATTCTAAGGTTTATCATTTCAAGATTCATTTTAGCGAATTTAATTGTTACAAAATAGAAGAGCATAAAATAGCTCTGGATAATTGAGCTTTATAAAAAGGTTCTTCAATAAATACCATTCTATCTATTTGATTTTATTATTCAGGAAGATACGATAAGTGAAGATACGCTTGTAAATTTAACTGAATAAATAATAGAGAGAAAATTTCTAACTGTAACAGGTTTTTTTGTGAACATTTGAGCTTTATATCTCAAAAATAAAAATGTTTAAAATCATTTCTTTCATTTTTCTTTTATTATTGAGTTAAAAGGAAAAAAATAAGCTTCTATCCATTTAATAATTTAAATATTATGAAAAACATGAAATAAATAACTCTATCAATTTGCCAGAAATAAAAAAGGATAAAACTTATGAAATATATCAGCACGAGAGGGCAATCTCCTGCTTTAAGCTTTACGGAAACGATCATGACAGGACTGGCAAGTGATGGTGGACTTTATCTTCCTGATAAATTTCCGCAAATATCATTTGATGCGTTACGCGCACTTCGTGGACAGTCTTATACAACGATTGCTAAAACAGTTCTGTGGCCCTTTGTAAATAATGAGATCGAGTATACAGCTTTTGAGAATATGATTACTGAATCTTATGCAACCTTCCATCATCCAGCAATCTGTCCGTTACAACAAACTGGAACAGATGAGTTTATTCTTGAACTCTTTCATGGGCCTACTTTAGCTTTTAAAGATGTGGCAATGCAGTTTCTTTCTCGACTGATGGATTATATTTTGACTAAAAAAAATAGATGTGCAACAATTATTGCTGCAACATCAGGTGATACAGGGGGAGCTGCGATACAAGCTTTTGCGGAAAAGGAACACTCAGATATTTTTATTTTATTTCCTAAAGGGCGTGTGTCACCTGTTCAACAACGACAAATGACAACCAATCAAAGTACAAATGTTCATGCCATTGCCATTGAAGGAAGTTTTGATGATTGCCAAGCTATTGTCAAAGCAATGTTTAATGATCATCATTTTCGTAAAAAAAGAGCCCTTTCAGGTGTTAATTCTATAAATTGGGCGCGTATCATGGCGCAAATTGTTTACTATTTTTCATCTGCACTTTCTTTAGGTGCTCCTGATAGAGCTGTTTCATTTACTGTTCCTACTGGAAACTTCGGTGATATTTTTGCAGGTTATGTCGCTGCGCGTATGGGTTTACCCATTGCTCAACTGGTTATTGCAACAAATGAGAATGATATCCTTACACGTACATTGATCAGCGGTACTTACGAAACACAACCAATCGTCTATACCACTTCACCTTCTATGGATATTCAAGTCTCTTCTAATTTTGAACGTTTACTCTTTGAAAGCAGTAATCGTGACCCAATGGGAATTTGCAATGCAATGGAAAACTTGAAAAAAATGGGATCTTTCACCCTTGATGAAAAGCAACTCAAAAATATTCGTTCTCTCTTTTCCGCTGGAAAAAGTAACATGACTGAAACAGCACAAACAATTGATCGTGTCTATAAAGAAAGTGGCTATCTTATCGATCCACATACAGCCATTGCCCTCAAAGTAGCGCGCGAAAATAAAAAACCGCATATTCCAATGATTGTTCTTGGCACGGCTCATCCTGCTAAATTTCCTGATACGATTAAAAATGCTTGCGGACTTCATGCCTCATGGCCATCTCATCTTAGTGATGTCATGGAAGCTGAAGAACACTTCATAAGTCTTGCTAATGATGAAAAAATAGTAAAAGATTATATTTCTTTAAAATCGCGTGCATCTTATTAAAGTTAGCTGCATTAATTTAAATCAAGAATATTCTAATATCCTTAATAATTAGATCTTTAGCTTGTTTAATGGAGTCGTAAATACATGGATGTAGAAGTTTGTCGCCTTAGTAATGGTTTGACGATCGCCACACATACAATGCAACAGATTGATAGTGTCGCACTCGGAATATGGGTTAAAGTGGGCTCACGCAATGAAACCTTCACACAGCATGGTATTGCCCATCTGCTTGAACATATGGCTTTTAAAGGAACTGAAAACCGTACCGCTTTTCAAATTGCAACTGATATTGAAGATGTTGGCGGTGAAATCAATGCCATAACCAGTATTGAAACGACAGCTTACTTTGCACGTGTCCTTAAAAACGATATCCCACTCGCTATCGACATTTTAGCCGATATTTTGATGCATTCAAAATTTGACGAAGACGAACTAGAACGAGAAAAACAAGTTATTTTTCAGGAAATTGGTGCCGCCCATGACACACCTGATGATATTGTTTTTGATCACTTTACAGAAACAGCCTTTCGTCATCAATCCCTTGGTCGTTCTATTTTAGGAACAGCTAAAACTATTCAATCATTCACATCTGCTGATCTTCATGATTTCATCAATCAACAATATAGTGCAGATCGTATGATTGTCGTTGCGGCAGGCGCTGTAAAACATGAAAGCTTTTTAAAAGAAGTTGAAAGTCGTCTTGGCACTTTTCGCCCCCATTCAACCGCCTCGCTTCCTAATCTTGCAAATTATGTTGGTGGCGACTTTCGTGAATATCGGGATTTAATGGACACGCAAGTTGTCCTAGGATTTGAAGGACGTGCTTATCACGCACGTGATTTTTATGCAACCCAAATTCTTTCAATCATTCTTGGTGGAGGAATGTCCTCACGTCTTTTTCAAGAAGTAAGAGAAAAACGTGGATTATGTTATTCTATTTATGCTTTTCATTGGGGATTTTCAGATATTGGACTTTTTGGTGTTCATGCAGCGACTGGACAAGAAGGGCTCAAAAAACTTCTACCTGTGATTCTTGATGAACTTTCCAAAGCAAGCAAAAACATTCACACTAATGAACTCCAACGAGCACAAACGCAATATCGTGCTAATCTAACAATGTCACAGGAAAATCCTTCTAGTCAAGCACATCTCATTGCTCGCCAAATACTTCTTTACGGTCGTCCCATTTCAATATCGGAAACAATTGAACGCCTCAATCTCATCACACCTACAAGATTAACTGATTTAGCGCATCGCCTTTTTACAAATTCCACGCCAACACTTACTGCTGTCGGACCTGTAGGCCCTCTTATGAATTTTGATGACTTAACATCAGCTCTTTCATATAAGCTAAAGTAAAAAACTGTTTTTTTTTAAGAACCATCACAATGAGTATGAATATATTCTATCATAAAAATTACCACTAAAACTCTTTTCATTAAATAAGTTTTGGAAATATTGGGCAAAGAGGCGTACAAAACTATCCAATTCCTCCTTCATGTGATAGAGATTCTAGTAAGTAAAGTTTATATCCATGAAATTTAGAAAATCATGGTATAATTTTATACTTCTAAAATATGAAATCTCATTCACTTCAAATTTCATGGAAGCAAATGGGTATGTGGTCTATTTGTATATAAAATCATATAACTTTAAGAGGAAGTGATCACAATTTATTCTATAAATAAATGATAAAAGGTGGACGTTTTTTCTCAAAAATCTAAATGAAAATTAAACATCCTAAAATATTGAGAGTGGGACATTGTGAAGAGTTTGCGTAAAATAATTGACATCATTTTCATTATCGTCGTTAGTTCTTTTGTCCATCTTACATCAGCACACGCTATTGAACCTGTTAAGATTTCTTCTCAAGATGCTGCTCTTGATCTCTCAAAAGCAATTGAGATTCATCATACAAACAATTCTATTTTTCAAACAAGCACAGCACCAGGACCAGATGGTATTGTATGGCGTATTGAAGTGCAGGCAAAAAGCGAAAAATTTTCCGGAAACTGGGCAGTTTTTTCTCTTGCAAATCCAACAGATGAACAAGTCGATCGTCTCATCGTTGCACCTCATTACCGCATGGCTCGCTCCGGATTTTTTTGGCCAGATCTTGGATCAGAACGGATTCAATCTATAACACCAAGTGAAGGTTTTTCTCTCGATCGTCAGCCGAGTATGAACTCTGATATCTTTCATATTACTCTCAATCCGGGTGCTGTTATTACATTTGTAGCCGAACTTAACTCTGAAAATCTACCACAAATCTATTTATGGCAACCTGAAGCTTATAAGGACGCCATTAATTCTTATACACTTTATCACGGTATTCTTCTTGGGATATCAGGTCTCTTAGCGCTTTTGTTAACCGTTCTCTTCGTTGTCCGTGGAACAGGGCTGTTTCCTGCAACAGCTGCTGTCGCTTGGGCTGTGCTTTTTTACATTGGTATTGACTTCAACTTTTTAAATAAATTCTTTGCAGTTACACTCACAACACAACCAATCTGGCGTGCAGGTACAGAAGTAGCACTAGCTGCGACACTCTTCATTTTTCTTTTTACCTATCTCAATCTTAATCGCTGGCATTATCATTTTAGTTATGGTGCTATCGCCTGGATTATTGCCTTTTGCAGTTTAGGAGCCTTTGCTATTTATGATCCAGTCAGAGCAGCAGGAATTGCCCGTCTATCATTTGGCCTTACCACTGTACTGGGTATACTGTTAATCATCTATTTTTCAATCCGAAGTTATGACCGCGCCATTATGCTTATCCCAACATGGTTGCTTATTAGCTTTTGGTGTGTGGGAGCCTATGCCTGCATAGCAGGACATTTAAACAATGATATTATCCAACCAGCATTAGCAGGAGGATTAGTGCTCATTGTTCTTCTCATTAGCTTTACTGTTCTACAACAAACTTTTTCTAATGACGCTTTCCATGAAGGAATATTTTCCGACCTTGAACAGCAAGTTCTCGCAGCAAAAGGAGCTGGAAATATTATTTGGGATTGGAATATTGAGCGTGATCGTATTGTTGTTCATCCAAATATGAAAACCCTTTTTGGTACTGAAATTCAAAACCTTAATGGAACTATGCGCAACTGGATTTCAGCATTGCATTATGATGACCGTGAACGCTTTCAAGCCGTATTGGATATCATTCTTAAAAATAAAAAAGGGCGAATTGATCAAATTTTTCGGCTCTCTTCTGGTGGTGGTTATTATCATTGGTTTTCTCTTCGCGCACGGCCAGCAATGCAAAAAGACGGGAAAATCACACGTGTCATTGGAACCATTGTCAATATTACAAACCATAAAAAATCTGAAGAACGCTTATTGCATGATGCGATCCACGACAGCTTAACTGGTCTTCCTAACCAACAAATTTTCTTTGATAGGCTACAAAATTATACCTCTTTAGCGAAAGCAAATATTAAAATTAGACCGACCGTCTTTATGATTGATTTTGATAATTTTCGCCAAATTAATCGTAAATTAGGCATAGCCGTTGGGGATACTGTACTTCTTATAATCGCCCGTCGTTTAAATCGTCTTATTAACTTTCAAGATACCTTATCGCGCCTTTCAGCAGACCGTTTTGCAATTATTTTACTCAGTGAGACTGAACCACAAAAAATTGCAACGTTTGCGGATAATTTGCACAAAACAATTTCAGCACCTATTTCACTTTCAGAAAACAAAATAATTCTTTCAACGTCTATCGGATTGGTTACATGGAGTGAAAGCCGATCAACGGCTAAAGATATTTTTAATGATAGTGAATTAGCAATGATTCGTGCAAAACAAATGGGGGGAAATCATATTGAACCTTTTCGTCCTAATTTTCGCACTTTGGGTCTCGTGCAGAATATCCTGGAAAAAGATATTCATTATGCCATAAAGCGTCATGAGATGAAAATTCTCTACCATCCTATTCTTAATTTATCAGACGGACATATTATTGGTTTTGAAACAATTGTGGAATGGCATCATCCAACTTATGGAAAATTAAATGTCTCTGATTTCATAAAGATCGTAGAAAACGAACAAATCGTTATGGATTTGTCACAATTTATCATTGATAATGCTATTATCGATCTTATAAATGTAGAAGAAAAATTTTCTCAACAATCTTTCTTTATTTCAATTAATTTACCAAGCGCAGAGATGATTCATCCTCGCTTTATCAGTCAATTGCGTGCCGCTCTGCTTCGCCATCCGCTCCACAAAGGGCGTTTGATGATTGAAATATCTGAATTTGTCTTAAGAAACAATCCTGAACAATCAGCGCACTTTCTCGAACAAATTAAAACACTTGGAATGAACCTCGCACTCGATAATTTTGGAACAGGTTATTCATCACTGACCTATCTTGTGCGTTATCCATTTGATATGGTTAAACTTGATCGTTCACTTATTTCAATCGACTCTCTCAAGAAGAAGCTCGTTCTCAAATCTATCATTAATATGGCGATAGATCTTAACTTACAAATTATCGCAGAAGGTGTTGAAAATGAAAAAGAAGCAATCTTCCTCCGTCAAGAAGGCTGTAAATATGTTCAAAGCACACTTGTGACGAAACCAATTGCTATAGAAGAATTAATTACTCTCGTTCAAAGCCATTTCCCTTATAAGCCAACATATTGATTTATAATAATAAGTTAGCCTTATTCAACTTGAATTAAAACTCTGAATACCATAAAATTCTCTTATTTCAAAATTGCTCTCATGTTGAATCAATCAAAACTACTCGCTTGACTTATCACAAGTAAGGAGAGCCTAGGTGAAGAAATAACTCTTTAAAAAAGGGAGAAAATGCCTTTTTATGAAAAGTCTTAACTGCCAAGCGCTGTTGCAACATTAAGGACTACAAATATAACGATAGTACCCAGCTTATTGCCTTACAAGCTTAAAGATGGGAGTCTTAGTGGATTTACTGTAAAACCACTCATAAATGCCATCGCGAAATGAGTTTGGGCGTACTGAGGAATATTTCCTTAAAATAAAAACATAAGGGATAGAATAACGTGTAAAGTTAAAAAGCTCAGAAAAAAACTCTACGCGTGTCCCATTTCAGAAGCAAGATAGATTGGATCAATCCCCATGCGTGTTAAACTTTTATCATACTTGCAACTTAAATCACTTTCAAAAAGAAAACTAGGTGATGTCGAACTGATTAACCAACCGTTTGTAGAAATTTCTGCCTCAAGTTGCCCCGCTTTCCATCCAGCATAACCTAATGCTACCAGTGCATGTTGTGGACCTTGTTCACAACTGATCGCTTTTAGTATATCAATTGTCGCCGTAAAACAGACCTTATCTGCAATAAAAACAGTTTCTTCACAAGCATAATCATCTGAATGAAGGACAAAACCACGCGAAGGATCAACAGGACCACCATAGCGAACTGGAAATTGTTTTATTGGTTCAGAAAGCTGTTTTTTTTGCCCACTGTCTATCACACCAAGGTGAAGCAAAAGCTCTGGAAAATCAATATGATGTAATTGATTGAGTATAATGCCCATCGCCCCAGAATCAGAATGCGCACAGATATAAACAACAGAACGAATAAAGCGTTTGTCATTCATCCCAGGCATTGCTATGAGTAATTGTCCACCCAAAAAGCCATTACACTGCTTCATTAATCTGTTATTCTCCATAATTTACATGATAAAAGTTCGTCCATTTAGTACACTAGGAAAATAAAACTCCAATGAAAAAAAGTCACATATTTACAAATTTAAAAAATATCGCAACTTTCTTTTATAAAAAGCTTTTCGTTACTTTAAGTTTAACATTCATAGTTTTAGAATTACTTAACATTTCTGTAAATGCTCAAACAGAAGAAAAACTCAAGCTTTTCTCAACCTCTTGGTATGAAACAGAGGGGGGGCGTATTCGATTAGCAATCACTGAACCTTCTCTTTCTGAAGTGAGAGAAGGCTTTATTGAAATTGTGCTCAAACCAGGATGGAAAACGTACTGGCGTAATCCAGGTAATTCAGGAATGGCACCTTTTTTTAATTTCAACCAACAAGTTTCTTATGAAATTTTTTACCCTACTCCACAGCTTTTTGAAACAGAAAATGATTGGTCATTAGGCTATAAAGATAAAGTGGTATTATCCTTTAATCTATCTTCTTCAAGCAAAAATTTAAGCGGTACTTTCACTCTTGGATTATGCCATAAAATCTGTCTTCCTTTGACTGTTAACTTTGATTTTTTGTCATCTGCTCTTAAAAACAAACCTCTGCCCATCTCCTTGTTAAAAAAAGCTCAAGATTCTTTGCCGCACATGACGCAAAATGCCCTAAAAATAAGTGCCGAAAAAAACAATAATACCCTTCTGATAAAAATACAAAATAACAATAAAACCATGCCTCGCTCTTTCTTTTTAGATGGAGGAGAAATGCAAATTGGAGTAGCAAAAAAAATCAGTGAGAATGCAAAATATACACTCTTTAGCGCTCCACTCTATTTCGTACCAGAAAAAAACAACCATAAAATTTTTTATACAATTTCTTTTAAAGATCACGCCTTAAGTGGAACATTTATATTCCATACGCAATCAAAGCCTCTTGCTATCCCATGATAAAAGAGGAAAGTTTCTTAAACAACTAATTATTCTGGAAAACGCCCATTTTCGCGATATTGCGCAATTGCTTTGCGAGCAAGAGCATCAGCACGTTCATTCTCTGGATGTCCCGCATGACCTTTTACCCAGTGCCATCTGACTGTATGACAAGAACAAGCACCCTCAAGAGCTTGCCATAGCTCCATATTTTTTACAGGACTTTTTGATGCGGTACGCCAATTATTCGTTTTCCAATCTTCAATCCATTTAGATATACCGTTACGCACATAAACTGAGTCTGTATAAAGATCGACCAAACAGGGCTCTTTAAGCGCCTTTAATGCACAAATTGCGGCCATGAGTTCCATTTGATTGTTTGTTGTATGAGCCTTACCGCCATAAAGCTCACGTTCATGACCATTCCAACGTAAAATTGCTCCCCAGCCTCCAACTCCAGGGTTTCCTGAGCAAGCACCATCTGTATAAATTTCAACGATTTTTTGTTGACGAGCCATGAAATTTAAAAGCCTAATTTACTTAGCGAATTTACGTTACTGAAAAAACACAGTTTGTGCCAATACTCCCATGGGTCTTTCTTAATAACCAAGCTACCAAGCGGTGTATTAAACCAATCATAAAGACGTGTGAGTAAAAAACGTAAAGACGCACCGCGAGTCAATAAAATAATCTTGTCCAATTCTAAAGGGATCAAGGGTCTTATTTTTTGATAATTTTCCACTAATTTACGTGCTTTTTTAAGATTATAGGAATGATCAGGTTCAAAGCACCAAGCATTTAAACAAATCGCTAAATCATAAGAAAGAAAGTCATTACAAGCAAAATAGAAGTCTATTATACCAGAAAGACGATGATTCACAAAAAAGACGTTATCATTAAATAAATCTGCATGAATAATGCCTGTTGGTAAATTGAATGGCCAATTTTCTTGTAAAAAAGCCAATTCCGACTCAATTTTTTGTCCAAACTCTTTTAACAATGCATCTTCTGTGATTTGACAACGTTGCCATAAGTCCTGCCAGTCCATAATAGAAAGCGTATTTTTACGACTGAGTGTAAAATCCTGCCCTGCTAAATGCAATTGCGCTAACCCCATACCTACTTCGCCACAATGACCTATATCAGGCTGTCGGACCCACTTTCCTTCCAGAAAAGTAATAATAGCAGCAGGACGTCCTGCTAGTTCACCGATCATCGTTCCATCATTTTGAATAACGGGTTGCGGACAAGAAATTCCACGTTGCCCCAAATGCTGCATCAAGCGACAAAAAAAAGGTAAATCATCTTTTGAAATACGCTTTTCATAAAGTGTTAAAATAAACTGCCCTTGTGTTGTCTCCAGCATAAAATTAGAATTTTCAATCCCTTCCTCTATCCCTTGATAAGACAAAAGTGATCCTATTGCGTAACGTGTTAAAAATGTTTTTAAATCACTTGGATGAATTTCTGTATAAACGGCCATTATTCTGCTTTCGTTGTAGACAGGTCTGTATTTTTATTTTCATTTTTTTCATTATTTGTTTGACCATTCACAAATGCCATATCTTGAGGTGTTAAAATGACGTCACGTAATTCACGACTCACTAAAAATCTTTCCGTTTCGACCACTGTTTCAGCTAATTCTATGGTCACATCATAACGCGCACGAAACGCTGAAATAATTTCATCAATAATAATTTCAGGTGCCGAAGCCCCTGCTGAAAGACTAACAACAGAAAGAGCTTTTAGGTTTTCAAAATTAATTTCATCAGCACGCTGAACTAAAATGGCTTGCCGTGCACCAGACTTTTTGGCAACCTCTACCAAACGTCGTGAATTAGAAGAATTTGGCGCTCCAACAATCAAAAACAAATCACTCCCCTTTGCTGCTGCCTTAACCGCATCTTGTCGATTCGTTGTAGCATAGCAAATTGACTCAGCCGCTGGGGCTACTAATGTAGGAAAACGTTGTTGTAATACATTGAGAATTCCTGCTGTATCTTCAACAGAAAGCGTTGTTTGTGTAACAAATCCTAATTTATCTGGATCACTTGGTTGATAATATAAAGCATCTTCTATCGTTTCAATAAGCGTTACAGCCCCCTCTTCAAGCTGTCCCATTGTCCCTATAACCTCAGGATGACCAGCATGACCAATCAATATTACATGACGACCATGACGTTGATGCCGTATTGCTTGTTTATGAACTTTCGAAACTAATGGACACGTTGCATCGAGATAAAACAAATTATAACGTCGTGCCTCTTCTGAGACAGATTTTGGTACACCATGGGCAGAAAAAACAACCGGTTGACCACGATGTTCCTCTGGAATCTCATCAAGCTCTTCAACAAAAACAGCTCCCCTTTGCTGTAATCCCTCAACCACATAGCGGTTGTGTACAATTTCATGACGAACATATACGGGAGCACTATACTTTTTTAATGCAAGGAGAACTATCTGGATAGCACGATCAACCCCTGCACAAAATCCACGTGGACCACAAAGACGTATCGTTAAAGGGGGAAGTCCAGACATAAATCATCCTTCATCAGCTTTAGTCTCATATTTAAACAAGCTATCATTGTATATGAATAAGCAATATTTAAAAAAACGTGCAATATCATCTTTTGCATAAGAACGCACTCTATAGTGAGTGTGTTCTTACAACATTTTCTTGTAGAAAAGCTTTTTTAAAATTTACTTTTTCACTTTATTTTCCTAAAGGTCAATAAAATGCTAAATAAGAGATTCAATTAAAAGAGCTCCAAAGATCGCAGCCAAATAAAGTAACGAAAAGAAAAACGTCTTTTTGGCCATCAAAATAGTTTCGTCATGGGTATCAGCTTTCCACAAACGATAGGCATAATAAATAAAAATAATGCCTAAAATTGTCGAGAAGATACCATAAAAAACTCCGCCAAGACCGGTAAAATAGGGGAAAGCGGCACATAGTACCATCAAAATAGTATAAAATAAGATCTGTTTTTTTGTTGAGTATTCACCTCGTACATTAGGCATCATCGGAATACCTGCAGCCTCATAATCAAGAGATGAAAAGAGAGAAAGAGCCCAAAAGTGAGGGGGAGTCCACATAAAAATAATTAAAAATAATAAAAAACTATCAAAACTTACTGTCCCTGTTGTTACAGCCCATCCAATCATTGGTGGAAAAGCTCCAGAAGCACCACCAATAACAATATTTTGTGGTGTGATACGCTTTAACCAGATTGTATAGATAACGACATAAAAGAAAATTGTAAACGCAAGAAAAAATGCCGCAAACCAATTAATGAAGCTTCCCATAACCAAAACTGAAAGCAGAGACAAAATCATGCCAAAAATAAATGCCTTTTGGGAGCTGATTTTACCCATAGGGATAGGGCGCTTTTTGGTCCGTTCCATCACGGCATCAATGTCAGCATCATACCACATATTCAGTGCTCCCGCACCGCCGCCGCCAGCAGCAATACATAAAATTGCTAAAAAACCATACCACGGATTAATGGGAAGGGGAGACACCATTAAACCAACCAGCGCCGTAAAGACCACAAGTGACATAACGCGGGGCTTTAATAATGTGATATAATCACCGATACTGGACTTTGGTGGCATTGATTTACCATTCGCAACCGATAACTCTCCTGAAACAAACATTCCACTCAAAACCCTTTTCTATTTTCATCATTCACAAACAAATATTATTTGGCAAATACTATCTTACTATCTAGCGTATGAGAATGATCCCTTAAGACCAATCGTATTTTTGAGAAAAGAAAATATAGCATACCCCTTCTTGTACGCATCCCCTAAAAATAGATAGGATATTTGCAACAAAAATATATTTTTTCAATCAACATTTTCTCTTACATTACAAACTTATCATAAAAATGTATTCTACCAAACATCATAAAACCATGCTAAAATTTATCTCCTATAAAATGCTCTTTCTTCTCATTTTCCTTTATTTCTTGCATAGAGGTGACTATATTTGGTAAATACTAGTTTTGTGTTATAGGTTTTATGTGGGGGATTCATTTTTTATGTAAATCTATGCATGATTGTGTATATGTTGAATCGAATAGGATTTTTTTTGTGATACTTTATAAATTACTCAAAAAAGTTTTTTTTATTAGTGCTGTTCTTCACACACTTTTTAGCAGTTTGATCAATCATGCTTTTGCACAAACGCCCTATGCGCAAAATGTTCCCGCTCCACAAACCTATGGTGCATGGACAAAGGTTTGTGCTCTCCCACCAGGGACACCTAATATGCAGTGTGAAGTTGTACAAAACATCCATACACAGGGGCGTCATGATATTACCTTGCGCGTTACATTTTATAAACTTCCTCAAAAGCAAGGGGCTTTAATGCGTGTTTTTGTTCCGATTCGCGTTGAATTACGTCCTGGCGTTGGAATTAAAATTGACGGTAAAAATATGGGAAGAATGGAATATCGTCGTTGTCTTGGTGATAATTGTGTTGCTGAAGCTTTTCTTAAAGACGATATATTACAACTCTTTTTAAAAGGAAAAATGGCAACCTATTTTGTCTTTACGACCCCTGAACAAGGAATTGGAGGCCTCGTTGACCTACATGGTCTTGGCGATGCCTATGCAACTTTACCCACATGAATGAAATCAACGTACATGGAAAATCAACGCACATGGGATGATTAAAGTTTCACCATCTATTTTGAGAACTTCTTGAATTAGATCAATAAAAATCTTCTAAGCCCCCAATAAAAATAGGATAACTCTTATGAAATCGCTGATTGATCATTTTGATATTGCTTCCTCTAGAGTACAATCAATTGTACAGGAAGCACTTCATTATGCGGATGATGGCGAACTTTACCTCGAGTATAAAGAAAGTGAAACCCTTTTATTTGATAATGGACAACTTAAAAACGGCTCTTTCCATCAAGATATGGGATTTGGTCTGCGTGTCGTGGCTGGAGAAGCGACTGGATATGCACATTCTAGCGAATTATCAGCTGCTGCACTTAATCGCGCTTGTGAAGCAGCTAAAGCTGTTACCTATAATAATCACGCTGGACCTTATAGCATAGCTCCTCAACAAACAAATAAGAGACTTTATCAACCGCATAATCCCCTTGATGCTCCATCCTTCGAAGAAAAAAGTGCTCTTTTGCAAAAAATTGATGCTTATTTAAGGGCAAAAAGCGATAAATTGCATCAAGTGACTGTTTCTCTTTCTGGCTCACTACAACATGTCGAAATTTTACGTGCAGATGGATACTTGGTTCGCGATATTCGTCCTCTTGTACGGCTTTCTATATCTGTGGTTGCAGCTGAAGGCAATAAACGTGAAAATGGTTTTTATGGATGTGGGGGGCGACAAGCATTTAACCAATTTATTTGTGAAGATAATTGGAAGCAAGCTGCAGATGAAGCCTTACGTATGGCTTTAACAAATTTAGAAGCAGAAGCAGCACCTGCAGGAACATTTGATGTTGTCTTAGCCAATGGATGTCCTGGTGTTATGCTTCATGAAGCCGTAGGTCACGGTTTAGAAGGCGACTTTAACCGCAAAAAAACATCTGCTTTTGCTGGACTTTTAGGACAACAAGTTGCCGCAAAAGGTGTGACAGTTGTTGATGATGGAACAATTCCTCATTGCCGAGGCTCTCTAACTATTGATGATGAGGGTACCCCTTCAGGATATAACGTTCTTATTGAAGATGGAAAACTCGTTGGTTTTATGCAAGATAGGCTTAATGCACGACTTATGGGAAGTAAATCAACTGGAAATGGACGGCGTGAATCCTATGCTTATGCCCCAATGCCACGAATGACCAATACAATCATGCTAGGAGGCGATAAAACACCTGAAGAAATCATTTCTTCCCTTAAAAGTGGTATCTATGCTGTTTCATTTGGGGGAGGACAAGTGGATATTACTTCTGGAAAATTCGTCTTTGAATGTACTGAAGCATACCGAGTAGAAAATGGTAAAATTGGAGCACCAATCAAAGGTGCAACTCTTATTGGAAATGGACCGGATGCTATGAAACGTATTACTATGATTGGAAATGATAGTAAACTGGATAATGGTATTGGTATGTGCGGAAAAGCAGGGCAAAATGTTCCTGTTGGTGTTGGGCAACCTCATCTGCGAATCAATAATATGACAATCGGTGGAACTGCGCTTATAAAAGAATAAGTTTGCTCATTTCTGCATAATATTGTCCTCTTCCCATCTATTCAAACGATTTATGAGAGAGAATACTTTTTGTATGCAATACGTTGATTTTAAAGATAATCCAAGGTTCTTCAACTTGAATGAGAACCTTTATACTTTAGGATTCTCTTATTTTAGGTCTGTATATCTTGAATCAATCAAAACCATCTCAAATGCTAAAGCCTGTCACAATATTGGGGGATGGCAAATATAATGGTGGTGCCGGCTTGTTTGGATATCCCCTCAAATATACCTTTTTTGTAATATGTTCATCTTTTATGTGGAGTAACACTATCTTTTATAGTTTCATAATAAAAAAAGTCTCAAATAAGCAAGATTCCTATTCAGTGCTCTTAACTCAATGAAAAAAAATATTATTGTAGATAAATTTTGAGGAGATTTTTATAATAATATGAAAATAAGCTTTTTTTTGGAATCTTCATAGCGTTAAAAAAAAATTTAGGCTAAAGCTTCCAGCCTTTCTTCTTTTTCTTTTTGCTCAAAATAGCAACAATTTCAACATGGGATGACCATAAAAATTGATCAATGGGTGTGATTTTTTCTATTGTATATCCCCCTGAAATAAGAAGAGATAAATCACGCGCAAATGTAGCAGCATTACACGAAATTGCCACGATAAGAGGTATTGTTGCCTTCGCCAGTTCACGGACTTGTTCTTCTGCTCCTGCACGAGGAGGGTCAAAAACGACACTCTCGAAACACTCAAGTTCCTTTACAGAAAGTGGATAGCGAAAAAGATCGCGTTTTTCACAAGTGACTGTTTTTAAACCAGTTGAAAAACGGGCTGCTGAAGCTAAATTTTCTAATGCACTCTCATTATTTTCTACTGCATGAACATTCATCTTTTTTGCCATACGCAAGGTAAATGTTCCTACCCCCGAAAACAAATCAAGAGCATTCTTTGCTTTTTTTAAATGAGTCAAAATAATATTACCCATTATATTTTCGGCTTCGCAGGTTGCTTGAAGAAAACCACCAGAAGGAAATTCAACACGGACATCTCCAAAGTAAATAACTGGTTTTTCTCGTTCAATCAAAATTTCACCGTCAACAGATAAGCGTATAATCCCACAGGCAAGAGCTGCATTGATCATTTTCTGACGAAGTGATTCATGGTTTACAACGCAACCGCTTAAAGCAACATCTACGCCATTTTCAACGCATGTTATCGTAACATGAAACCGTTTGACAGAACGGCTTAGAAAAGCACAGAGCTCTCTGATATTATACAACTGAGCAATAAGCTCTGGACGACTTACTGGACATTTCTCAAGAGCTACAATCTCATGAGAAAGATAACGGTTAAAACCGACTTTTTGACCTTGTGGGGTCATGGATGCCGTTAGGGTTATCCGTCGTCGGCTATAGGGTTTACATTCTATTAAAGGTGCAACAATGCTATTAATTCCATAGCTTTTAAGCGCGTCAACAACCAATTGTCGTTTCCATACGCGATAAGCATCCGCACGCCAATGCTGAAGGGTACAGCCTCCACATTCTCCAAAATGCTGACAAAGAGCATCAATGCGTTCTGGTGATTTTTGTTTTAATGCTATATATGTTGCATATTTTCCATGAACAATAATTTCTGCACACTCTCCTGGCAAAGTAAAAGGAACATCAACTAAGCCGTACGGCGTCTTAGCAGCACCATAACCATTTGCTCCTATATGGTCGATTATGACATTGTCACTCACTGTTGTTTTTCTCCGAATAGTAAATATTCTACATTGCCATCACCACCTGTAATGGGGGAAGGAAGTAAATCTTTTGCACGCCACCCTGCTTGAGTATTTAACCAGACAAAAAGCTCTTCAGCGGTTTCTTTAGCTCTTGATGGATCTAATATTCCTCCCTTACCAAGGTGTTTACGACCAACCTCAAACTGAGGCTTTACCAATAAAACAGCTTGTGTTCCCTTTTTGGCTAAAGACAAAACGGGAGGCAATGCAAGTCTGAGAGAAATAAAGCTAACATCTGAAACAATAAGATCAATTTCCCGCCCGCCTAAATGTTGCTGTTGAAGATCTCTAACATTCAGGCCTTCTAATAAGGTTATAGCGCTATTGCCCAATAAACGTTTATCAAATTGATGATGCCCAACCTCAACAGCAATGACATGTGCTACTCCACGTTCTAAGAGAACTTGTGTAAAACCACCTGTTGATGCACCAACATCAATGGCCGTCACTTTATCTGTTACGATCGGAAATGCATCAAGTGCTGCAATCAATTTTAATGCTGCCCGTGAAACATAATTCTGTGCTGGATCATAAACGACAATCTCTGCATTATCAAAAAAGGTTTGCCCTGCTTTAAAAATGACTTCACCATTAACTTTAACAGTTTGACGCATGATAGCATCACGTGCGCGGGAACGTGTCGTAAAAAGGTTTTTTTCAACTAAAAGAATATCGAGCCTTTTTTTGAAAGCCATCTCATACTCGAGTTTTTATCTTGTTAAAATCTCGCGCCCCAAAGCTGTCAATACCGTATTGACAATACCTATAGCATCAAGCCCAATCGTTGAGAGAACTTTTTCTCGTGAACCATGATTCAAATATTCATCAGGAAGTTTTAGTGTACGAATTTTTAAACCATGCTCTAAAAGCTCTTCTTGTGCTAAAAATTGTAATAAATGCGCTCCAAATCCACCGATTGCACCTTCTTCAATGGTCACCAATACTTCATGCTCACGGGCTAAACGACGTATCAAATCCTTATCCAAAGGTTTTGCAAACCGTGCATCTGCAACCGTTGTCGATAACCCTTTAGCTCCCAACATATCAGCAGCTCTCAACACTTCTGACATCCGTGTTCCAAAACACACCAAGGCGATCCTATTTCCTTCACACAGAATACGTCCTTTTCCAATCTCTAATAGCGCACCACGTTGCGGTAAATCTACACCAATACCTTCACCACGTGGATAACGAAAAGAAATGGGCCCCTGATCATAAGCTGCAGCTGTACGCACCATATGCATCAGTTCAAGTTCATCTGAAGGCGCCATAACAACAAACTCAGGAAGTGTCGCTAAAAAAACAATATCAAAACTGCCAGCATGCGTTGCACCATCAGCACCCACAAAACCTGCTCTATCAATGGCAAAACGTACCGGTAACTTTTGAATTGATACATCATGAATAATTTGATCATAAGCACGCTGTAAAAAAGTAGAATAAATTGCAACAAAAGGCTTATACCCTTCACAAGCAAGTCCGGCCGCAAAAGTTACAGCATGTTGCTCAGCAATCCCAACATCAAACATCTTTTTAGGAAATTTTTCGGCAAAAGCATCAAGTCCTGTCCCTGTTGGCATCGCTGCCGTTATGCCAACAATCTTATCATCATGGCAGGCTTCTTCTATTAAAGCTTTAGAAAATACCTTGGTATAGGGTAAAATATTACTTGATGCTTTAACCTGTCTTCCTGTCGTGACATCAAAACGGTTAACACCATGATATTTATCAGACGAGGCTTCTGCAGGTAGATACCCCTTTCCTTTATGGGTTACAACATGCACCAAAACAGGACCATTAGGATATTCACGGACATTTTTTAAAACAGGTAATAAATGCCCAAAATTGTGCCCATCTATGGGGCCTACATAATAAAAGCCAAGCTCATCAAATAACGTTCCTCCAACCAAAAGACCACGCGCAAATTCCTCTGAACGACGCGCTTTATCCAAAAAAAACTTTGGCAATTTTTCACTCAACATCTTTACGCGTTCACGCAGATGACGATAAGAGGGACGAGAGACTAATCGTGCAAGATGCGCACTCATAGCACCTGTAGGCGGTGCTATAGACATATCATTATCATTTAAAACAACAATCAAGCGTGCATCCAAAGCACCAGCGTTATTCATTGCTTCATAAGCCATACCCGCAGACATTGCACCATCCCCAATAACAGCAATGATATTGCGTTTTATCTCTTCTTTCAAAGCACTTGCCACCGCCATGCCAAGCCCCGCCGAAATAGAAGTCGATGAATGCCCTGCTCCAAATGGATCATACACACTTTCTGAACGTTTTGTGAAACCTGATAGTCCCCCCTCTTGACGTAATGTGCGAATTTTTTCTCTACGCCCTGTTAAAATTTTGTGCGGATAGGTTTGATGACTAACATCCCAAATAATCCTATCCTCTGGTGTATTAAAAATATAATGTAACGCAACCGTAAGCTCAACAACACCAAGTCCCGCTCCAAGATGACCACCTGTTACAGAAACCGCATCAATTGTTTCCCTCCGCAACTCATCAGCCAATTGTACCAGATCAGACTCAGGTAATGCCCGCAAATCTTTCGGAAAACAAACACGGTCAAGCAATGGTGTTAAAACCTGAGACAAAAAAAATCCTTTCTATTATTTTAACTCAAGAGATAAGCAACAATAAAAATATATCTTTTCTACTCTTTTATTGAGCGTTTTACATCTTTTTTACTAAAAAATACTCTTCTCTCTTTGAGATGATTGATGATCTTTCCTATTTTTAACTTATTTTATAAAAAAGAAATCAATAAAATTTGCTCTCTATAAACAAAGATTATTGCATCTTTTAAGCCCCATAATAAATATCCAAAAATATTTAATATTATTGCGCATCAAGCGGCTCTACTCCTTCTGGGGAACCTTCCTGTGAAAGCTGAATTTTTTCAACTTTGGCTTCAGCGACTTTCAAGAGTTTCTCACAATGTTTTTTAAGCGCTTCACCACGTTCATAAATATCAATGGATTGTTCCAAAGGCACATCACCACGTTCTAAGTTTTCAACGATAACTTCAAGTTGCTTAAGCGCTTGCTCAAAGCTTAAGGCTGTAATATCCCCCTCTTGTATCTCTTTTTTCATATGAACCTCAAAAAAAATCTGTTCTAGATATACGAATTCCAAAACTTTCTAAACCTACATAATGATTCTCTTTAGAAGCATAAACAATAACAGAGCCTATTCCTAAATATTTCAAAATTTGTGATCCTAAACCAA
Organism: Bartonella sp. ML70XJBT; assembly: GCF_028618425.1. Taxonomy (NCBI): domain Bacteria; kingdom Pseudomonadati; phylum Pseudomonadota; class Alphaproteobacteria; order Hyphomicrobiales; family Bartonellaceae; genus Bartonella; species Bartonella sp. ML70XJBT. The sequence continues at coordinate 23,855 of NZ_JAQISX010000013.1, read as the reverse complement.
TTTTGCGCCATTCTTCTTCGCGTTCAATGGCCTGCACATGCTTTTCTAAACTGTCTCTTGCTATGTTTTGGATATCAATCATTGATTGTATAACAGATCCTTCACGTAAATAAATAAATACGCCACGTTTTTCTTTTTCCATCATACGCTGCATCACCACCATGATATCTGAGGATTGACAAAAAACGTCATTTATAATGTTTTCATGATATAAATACACAGGAATACCCTCACCCTCACGGATATCACCAAAAATAATCGCAATATGCTGAACAGCTTCCCAAGGGAGTTGATAACTTTGAATAATAGCGGGACCTACAGGTGTTTCAATCGGCATTTCTCCAACATGCTTGATCAATATTTCTTTACGCTGTCGGTAAGCAATTAAATCTGCAACCGTTATGATGTGCAACCGATGTTCTTGTGCAAATTTTGTAATCTGATCGCCATGTTTAACGCTTCCATCATCATTGACTAACTCACCAATAACACCAACCGGCGGTAAACCAGTCAATTTACATAAATCAACAGCAGCTTCCGTGTGACCTGAACGCATGAGAACTCCCCCTTCATGCGCAATCAAAGGAAAAATGTGCCCTGGACGAACAAAATCATCCGCACTTGCATTCGAATTTGCAAGATTACGCACCGCTAATGTACGGTCATGTGCTGAAATCCCTGTTGTTATGCCGTATTTAAAATCAATAGTAACAGTAAATTGCGTCCCATGTGCAGAGTTATTATCTTGTACCATAGGCGCAAGATTAAACCGTTGCGCTTCTTCTTTTGGCATGGGAGCACAAACAATACCCGTTGTATGACGAAGAATAAATGTCATCTTTTCTTCTGTACAATGGGCTGCAGCAACCGTTAAATCACCTTCATTTTCACGATCATTATCATCTGTCACCACAACAATTTCACCGCGTTCAAAAGCTTTAAGCGCAGAAACAATTTTTTCTTCATTATACGCCATTATTCACCTTCTCAATCACCCAATTTGACCGCGATGTCTTAAATAATGGTCAGCAAGTGCACAAGCAACCATCGCTTCACCAACAGGAACGGCACGAATCCCAACACATGGATCATGACGTCCCTTCGTTATAACATCTACATCATGACCATCAACATCAATGGAGTGACGAGACTTTAAAATTGATGAAGTAGGCTTTACAGCAAAACGTGCAACAATCGGCTGTCCACTCGATATCCCCCCTAAAATACCACCAGCATGATTGGATAAAAAAAGTGGTTTTCCATCATTTCCCATCCGCATTTCATCGGCATTTTCTTCTCCTCTCAAGCGGGCTGCCGCAAAACCATCACCAATTTCAACCCCTTTGACCGCATTAATTGACATAAGGTATGATGCAATATCTTGATCAAGTTTTGCGTAAATAGGAGCTCCTAAACCTGCTGGAACATTTTCTGCAACAATCTCAATAACAGCACCAACAGATGTACCATCTTTACGGATTTTACGGATATAATCACTAAAAATTTGAACCATCTCTGCATCAGCTGTAAAAAAAGGATTATTCTCAACCTCTGACCAATCCCAACGATCACGATTAATATTATGGGGACCAATTGCGACCACGGCTCCTCGCACAACCAAACGAGGGACAATTTTACGAGCAAATGCACCAGCTGCAACACGCGCTGCTGTCTCGCGTGCTGAAGAACGCCCTCCCCCTCGAAAATCACGAATGCCATATTTAAGATCATAAGTATAATCGGCGTGACCAGGACGATATTGATGAGCAATTTCTCCATAATCTTGAGAGCGTTGATCTGTATTTCGAATCAACAGAGAAATTGGTGTGCCTGTTGTAACTAATGTTATTCCGTCTTCCTGAGCAATCACTCCTGAAAGGATTTCTATTTGATCTTGTTCTCGGCGCTGTGTTGTATATAAGGATTGCCCAGGTCTACGCTTATCAAGATAAGCTTGAATTTCTTCACGCGTAAAAATAATTCCGGGTGGACAACCATCGATGACACAACCAAGAGCAGCACCATGACTTTCACCCCATGTTGTTACACGAAATAAATGACCAAATGTATTATGCGACATGAAAAAAGATCCGTTTCTCTGTCAAATATACGTAATGACAACACCTCTTGAGCTCTACACAAAACAGCTCTTTATTCCCAAATATTCTTGGCTACTTTAACACCTTTGTCCAATACAAATCCTATAAACCAAACTTATTCTTTAACAACGGAAATATCTGGTGCATCAACGGCTTTCATACCGATGATATTATAACCTGAATCGACATGATGAACTTCACCGGTAACAGAACGAGACAAATCCGAAAGAAAATAAAGGGCAGAATCACCTACCTCTTCAATTGATACTGTACGACGTAAGGGAGCATTATACTCATTCCATTTTAAAATATAACGGAAATCACCAATACCTGAAGCCGCTAACGTTTTAATTGGTCCAGCAGATATCGCATTAACACGAATATTTTGGGGACCTAAATCTACTGCTAAATATTTCACGCTGGCCTCAAGAGCTGCTTTGGCAACCCCCATGACATTATAATTGGGAACAACTTTTTCCGCACCATAATAGGTTAGTGTTAAGATAGACCCACCATCTACCATTAACTTTTCTGCACGCTTTGTTAGAGCTGTTAGAGAATAAACAGAAATATTCATGGTCATCATAAAATTTGATTCGCTGATATCAATATAACGACCACTTAATTCATCTTTATCAGAAAAACCAATAGCATGAACTAAAAAATCAAGTCTGCCCCATTTCTTCTCTATAGCTTTAAAGACCTCATCAATAGAATTCCTGTCAGAAACATCACAATGTCCACAAACAACCCCCTTTAATTCTTCAGCCAAAGGCTCAACCCGCTTTTTCATTGCTTCACCTTGATAGGTAAAAGCAAGCTCTGCTCCTGCAGCACTTGCTGCTTTAGCGATTCCCCAAGCGATGGAGCGATTATTGGCCAACCCTAAAATTAAACCACGCTTACCATACAATAAACCATTACCCTTAGCCATCAGTACTGCCCCATTGTTACTTAAAATTAATATTATTCATCTGCCTATGACACAGGTCAACTTTTTCTTCAAGTAATTGGTTTAAAATCAAACAAAAACTACGCTTTTATATATAAAAATTTTAAAAATTAATCCCTTTGCGTTTGCAAAAACTGTTCTAACGCAGCATTTCCACCTTCCGGCAACATAACACGAACATGTACATAAAGATCATCTCTTGTACCACTTTTTAAACGAAGCCCTTTTCCTTTCAACCGCAAAACGCGATCAGAACTTGACCAAGCAGGTACCGTTAAGACCACACGTCCTTCCAATGTTTCAACTTCTTCTTTTGCTCCCAAAACAGCATGTTTAAGAGAAACTGGTAAATCAAGATGGAGCGCCCTTCCTTCAACCCGAAAACGGGGATGTTTTTGAATCTGAATGGTTATCAACGCATCTCCTGCTTGCCCATGAGGAACCTCTTCTCCCTGACCTTTTAAGCGAATAGTTTGCCCATCTTCAATATAATCTGGAAGTTTAATTTTTAACTTTTTTCCATGAGGAAAGACAGCTTCCACTTTTTCTGCACCAACCATCTGCTCTAATGTTATGGTAAGATTAGCGCGAATATGAGCCCCTTGTTGAGAGCGATTATGATTATAGTGTGTGGAATTCGAAAAGCTACCGCTTCCTCCAAACAGATCGCGAAAAATATCACTCGCATCAAAACCTGCTCCCCCTGAAGAAGAAAAGTCAAATCCTTTTGCTCTTCTTGAAAAGGGATTTTGTTTATTGTTAAAATTTTCACCAGCACCATAGGCTTGATAAAGCGGTTTGCCTTCCATATCAATTTCACCGCGGTCAAATTGTGCTTTTTTATCTTTATCACCTATAATTTCATAAGCTTGATTAATTTCAGCAAATTTCTCTTTAGCCTTTGCATCATCTTTATTGTGGTCTGGGTGATATTTCTTTGCTAATCTTCTAAATGCCGATTTAATCTCTTGCGGTTTTGCGGTACGTGCCACACCCAAAATTGTGTAGGGATCACGCATATTGCCCTCTTTCTATTTTTTTCGTTTTCAAAATATCAACGGATATATTTCTTAATATTCCTCATAACTTCATCAGTCTATTCTAGAAAATAGTTCCTTCTTTTCTTTATATGTCTATCAAAAAACTAAAATACCAGATAAAATGAGATATTTATTTAATATAGCTCATTGTTGTCTATGCTAAAGATAAAAAGAATGAGACCATCATAAAAATACTCCTTAAAAATATATGAAAGCATTGTCTTTTTGAAAATAAGAAAAAATGCTACTGTTCTTCTTGATGAAAAAACAAATGAGAAAATGCCCATGCTCACTGACATTTGGAGACACTATGAGCGATAAAATACCAACAGACGATCATTTTATGAAAATGCAAAAACCTTTTGAGCTTTTTGCAAAGTGGCTTGAAGAGGCAACGATAAGCGAAATAAATGATCCGAATGCTATGGCACTCGCAACAGTTGACGAAACAGGGCTCCCTAATGTTCGAATGGTTCTCCTTAAAGACTATAATCCTCAAGGATTCGTTTTCTATACCAATTATGAAAGCCAAAAAGGAAAAGAAATTTTAAAATCAATGAAAGCATCCTTAGGGTTTCATTGGAAATCGCTTCGTCGTCAGGTCAGAATAAGAGGAATTGTTGAAAAAGTCAGTCAGCAGGAAGCCGATGCTTATTTCCAATCACGCCCCCGTGGGAGTCGAATTGGTGCATGGGCATCAAAACAATCTCAACCTTTAGAAAATCGTTTTGTACTCGAAAAAGCCATTGCCCAATATACTGCGCGTTATCCTCTAGGCAAAATTCCACGACCACCTTACTGGTCTGGATTTCGTGTTAAGCCCCTTTCTATAGAGTTCTGGTGTGATCGCCCATTTCGTTTACATGATCGCTTACTTTTTACCCGCGATTGTGTTGAACACAACAATTGGAAAAGACAAAAACTCTACCCTTAATCGTTCAAGTTTTATCGTTATAAGGTTTTTCCTCACGGTTAAACGATTATTTTCTATGTGCAAAATTCTAATAAAGAGATAATTTGTTTCATTTAAAGAAGAATTTTATTTTTACAATAAACGTTGGTTGATAATGTTCTCTCTCACTCGAAGAATGGTTAGCGATAAACTTCTTGAAGAGAAAATACTGTCTTCAGAAAAACGATGACTTTACTTTTGAACTTTTGGTAAAAGAAAAAATAATATTCAAAGAAAACCTAGAATAATAAAATCATCATATATATTTTGATTCTGATGAATAAATAGAAAGTGCACTTTCAATTAAAAAAGTTGCTCATTCCTCTTACAAGTCTATTTTTATTTCAATAAAATTTGACGAACTCGTTATTTCAAACCAGAAAAATCTGGAATAAAATATAAACAAACTTTGAAAATTCAAAAGAATCATAAACTTTAAAATCAGTAAAAGTATTTTTGAATTTTCATACCTCTCCCCATTATCACAGAACATATGATTTTATCTAATGTGTTTTTAAACTGCAGGATAAAATATCATCCATAGACCGCCACAGACTAAACCAGCAAAAATCACAAAACCAATAAGCGAATTGGATTTGAAAAGCTTAAGACATTGTGCACTGTCATCTATATCAATGACTTTAATTTGAATAAACATATGGATGCTCGCTAAAAAAATTCCCAAAAAACTCAATAGAGGAACTTTAGCTAAATAAAATGCTAAACTAACGAATACGACAAAACCACCATACAAAAAGACTAAAGCACGCTTGGTTCCTTTGCCAAAGAGTAGTGCCGTAGAACCGATACCAACAGTAGCGTCGTCCTCTTTATCTTGATGTGCGTAGATGGTATCGTATCCTATGGTCCACAAGATTGATCCAACATAAAGTAAAATTGGTGGCCAACTTAAACTTCCAAATATAACGGCCCACCCCATTAATGCTCCCCAATTAAATGCAATACCTAAAAAAAACTGTGGCCAATAGGTTACGCGTTTCATAAAAGGATAAAATGCAACAGCTATTAAAGACGAAATGCCTAGAAAAAAACTAAACCTATTAAATTGTGATAAAACGCCTAAACCAACCAAACATTGCACAAGTATAAAAGCTTTTGCTTGAAACCGACTCACATGACCTGTCGGTAATGGGCGAGAACGTGTTCTCTCTACCTGAGAATCAATTTTATGGTCTATAAGATCATTCCAAGTACATCCTGCCCCTCGCATAGCGATGGATCCTAGAAAAAAAAGAAAAAGATACCAACCCCAATGAAGAAGAATTGGTAAAAGAGGCTCATAATGCATGTCATAAGAGAGAAAAGCCATTGTTGTTGACCAAAAACAAGGCCACATTAACAATTGCCATCCGATAGGCCGATCCCAACGCGCCAATTGCGCATAAAACCATAAAGAACAGGGAAGAAAATTATAGACCCATTGTTTGGAAGAGGCATCCATAACCCGTCCTTGGCTATCATAGGACTGAACATGAGGAATATTTTTATTTTTTTTCATCAAATGATTTACCTTTAGTCTTGCGATAGAGACATTTCATTCTTATGAGAAGGAGATGAGATTAATCATCTTTTATGAGAGGAGCAAGCAATGAATATTCTTCTTATTGGCTCAGGTGGGCGAGAACATGCTTTAGCATGGAAAATAGCAGCATCACCACTACTCAAAAAGTTATATTGTGCTCCTGGAAACCCTGCAACAACAGAATTTGGTGAAAATATTAATTTAGACATTGATAACCACCCCCTTGTTATTGATTTTTGTAAAGCACATTCTATTGATCTTGTGATTGTAGGACCAGAAGCACCATTGGTTGCAGGTATAACAGACTCTCTTAATAGCGCCAACATCTGTGTATTTGGTCCGACTCAAAAAGCTGCTCGTCTGGAAGGTTCAAAAGCTTTTACAAAAGATTTATGTCGTAAGAATAATATTCCTACAGGAAGTTACCAATGCTTTAATGATGCGGCTAAAGCCAAAGCTTACATTCATCAACAAGGTGTTCCCATTGTCATTAAAACAGATGGCTTAGCAGCTGGAAAAGGTGTCGTGGTTGCCACAACGATAGAAGAGGCATTGAACGCTGTTGATGCCTGCTTCAAAAGTGCCTCCTGCGATGCAGGAAACAAAATTGTTGTAGAATCTTTTCTTGAAGGCGAAGAAGCAAGCTTCTTTTGTCTTTGTGATGGCAAAATTGCTCTTCCCTTTGGATTTGCTCAAGATCATAAACGTGTGGGTGATGGAGATACTGGAGCAAACACCGGTGGTATGGGGGCTTATTCACCAGCGCCCATCATGACCGAAGAAATGGTGAAGCGTACCCTCAAAGAAATTGTTGAACCCACTTTAAAAAGTATGAACGAAATGGGCACACCCTTTAAAGGCATTCTCTTCGTTGGACTGATGATAACGCAAAAAGGCCCCGAACTCATTGAATTTAACGTACGATTTGGTGATCCCGAATGTCAAGTTTTAATGATGCGCCTCAAAGAAGATATTCTGCCGATTTTTCTTGCTGCTGCTCGAGGAAATCTTGAAAATAAACCTCTTCAGTGGTCTGAAAAAGCTGCTCTCACCGTTGTTATGGCTGCGAATGGTTATCCAGGCTCTCCCCAAAAAGGGACTATTATCCGTAACGTTGATAAAGTAAACACGCTTCCCGATGTGAAAGTTTTTCATGCTGGTACCACATTGTGCAATGGAGAACTTATTGCAAATGGTGGACGTGTTCTCAACATAACAGCAACAGGAAAAACAATTGCGAACGCACAAAAACGTGCTTATGAAGCTGTTGATTCTATTGATTGGCCAGAAGGCTTTGTTCGTCGTGATATCGGATGGCGCGCTATTGCACGAAAAAACTAAATCTTTTGGTATTCTTTTTTACGATTTGATTCTTTTTTCACTTAACAGCATGATACACAAATTTTCTTATTTTTTTTGTGTTCGCCATAACTTTGGAAAAAAACGCGTATATTTTCCTTAAAAAAATGAAATACCTAAAAAGAACGCACTTCATGTTATTTGCGCACAAAACAATACCTCTCATGCTCTTTTCCCATTTCACGATATTAACCGTGGAGAGTATAAATCAATTTCGCCATCTTTATTGAATTAAGACAAAAACCGATACCATCATTGTGTCCAACACCCAGTGTTACAATAACTCTTGTTGTCTAGAAAATTTATCAGAGAGTTTTTGCTCTTTTTTAATGGTCTTCATCCACATGGGCATCCCCTCCTGGTAACATGCAAGAAAATAATTTTAACTAGAAGAGAAAAATGAAATGAGCATATTATATGAGTCGCTCTCATTTATTATATAAGAATAATGCATTATTTTTATATAATGAATAACTTAATTTATATAAAAGAAAGTAAAAAAACATTCTCAGCAATCTGTGCATGCTTTAACGATGTAGCAAAACCAAAAATCACATCATCAACAAAAAGCATTGAATATAATCGATTCCTGCTACTAACATGTGCTGTCAAAAAACTTTTATTTCCAATCCTTGAATTCATCTTTGCCTTAAAAAACGAAGACTCCTGCCAGAATTGATCTCTAAACAGTCAAATTTTTTATTGATTTGATTCCCCTTGTCTTCCCACTCATATGCTTTACTGGTGTAAGGATATATAAACAAACTTAAGAATATTTACCTCATCCGCTAAAAACACCTTATGTGTGCAGCTCGCATGCCTTATATTACCCGCGCTAAAGAATCGCATTTTACGGACCAACAAGATCAATGCTTATTGGTCGCATAAAAATGAATGTATATGAATGTTACTAAAGCGCAATTTTATTCGCAATCACCAAACGCAAGCCTAACGGATTGCTATAACGAAGTAAAAAACGCTTTTGTTTAGAATGCGGCGTTGTACAAAAAAATCGATGTAAATCAGAGCGATCTTTTACAACTACAATACGATTATCTTCATTAATCATAAGCATGGGAAGTCCATAAGTATCCGCCCATAATCGCCAATCCAGAAGAACATTATTTAAATCTCTGGAAACCAAAAGTGGAATACAAGATTCTTCATCTGCATGAAGTAACTCTAATGCAACAGCTCTTTCTCCTGAACGTGTTTTTACAGTACGTGCCGCAATTCCTTTGAAATGATAAGGGGGTACTAACTGCGATAAGCTTGAAGGTTTATCTGTTTTAAAAAAAACACCGCGCTCATTTAATGAACAAATGACCTTATTACCTGTTTTGGATGAAAAATATGTCGTCGTTTGTGGCAAATGGCACGGATCCAACCGAAATTCAAGCACCGCTTTTGCCTGATTAAAGCATTGATTAGCCATATACAGTGTCCCAATTTATCTTAAATAACATACACCTTTTAGCAACTTTTTCTCATTGGATTATTAAAAGTTTGAATAAAAAAACGACTTGTTTCTTTTTTGGTTATTAAAACCTAAACAAAAATATAGATTCGTATTCTTAAATTATAGTACTTTTCCAGGATTCATTATTCCCAAAGGATCGAGTGTTTTTTTTATCCCTCGCATAATATCCAATGCGACAGGCGATTTAAAAGAACGAAGTTCTTCGCGCTTAAGCTGACCAATTCCATGCTCAGCAGAAAATGTACCTTGATAGTCCATCACTAACCTATGAATGCGATGGTTCATTTTTGACCATAATTGCAAGAACGCTGTTGTATCAGCGCCTATAGGTTGTGTAACATTATAATGCAAATTTCCATCTCCCATATGTCCAAAACAAACCACCCTTGCCCCTGGAACGATATCTTCAACAATAAGTGCGGCCTTAGCAATAAAATCAGGAATTGAAGCAAGTGGTACTGCAATATCGTGCTTAATCGATCCTCCCGCTAACTTCTGTGCTGGTGATATAGCTTCGCGCAATTGCCAGAAAAAATCTTGCTGTTTTAAAGATTGTGCAACAATTGCATCTTCTATCACCGCTCTCTTTAAGGCTTTTTCTAAAATAATATTCAACACGGATAATGCTTCATCATTCTCTTGCAACGATGAAATATTCATTAATACATACCATTCATGTTTCTGTTCAAAAGGAGACTTTTCACACATCTTATACTCTAAAGCCATTTGAAAACTGAGATTTCCCATGAGCTCAAAACCTGTCACCATCCCTCCCCCATATTCTTGAGCCAGCGATAAAAACTCTAGAGCCTTTTCTGGACTATGTAATCCTACCAAAGCAATTGCTTTTGCTTTTATTTTTGGAAAAATCTTCAAAACAGCTGCGGTTATAACGCCTAATGTACCTTCTGCACCAATAAAAAGATTTTTCAAATCATAACCGCTATTATCTTTTTTAACAAAGCGCAAATCATCCAAAAGGCGACCATCTGGTAAAACAACTTCTAAACCAAGACAAAGATCACGCATATTGCCATAGGCCAAAACAGCAGTCCCTCCAGCATTCGATGAAAGATTTCCCCCTATTTGGCAAGAGCCTTCAGATGCCAAAGAAAGAGGAAAAAAACGACCTGATTCATCTACTTTTTTTTGTAAATCTTTTAAAATAACACCAGCTTCTACAACAACAAAATTACCCTCAAGATTTAGCGCTCTCATCTTATTTAATCTCTCTACGGATAAAAGAATGCTCTCTCCTCTTTCATCTGGCTGCTGCCCTCCTACAAGCCCTGTGTTTCCACCCTGAGGTACAATTGGTGTGCGTGTTTCGCTTGCTAATCGCATGATCAATGAGATTTCTTGCGGTGAAGATGGACGTAAAAGTAAAGGTGTTCTGCCATGAAAAATCCCTCGCTCTTCAAGCAAATACGGTGCAATCAATGCCTGATCTGTTATAGCATACTTAGCCCCAACAATCTCTCTAAACTTCTCAATTAATTCCTGCTCCATGTTCATTTCTCCCTTGGAGCTGCAGCCCGTATAAGACGATCATTGATAGCCTCCCCTAATCCATATGATGGAATAGGTTCTACGGCAATCCATCTAACTTTCAATGAATCCAATTCCTTCAGGTATTGAAATAAATGAGAGGCTGCCTCTTCCAACTTTCCTTCCTCGCTAAGGTTTAAAATAAAAACGGCATTTTCAGCCCCCATAACGCGCTTTGGACCAAATGCTAAAAGCGCTTCGCCATTTTCCACCTTTTCTACATTCAAACGAATCGCAGCATCGGGAGCATAATGTGACTTTAACATCCCTGGAGCTTCAATCACCGCCCTTTGATCTATCCGTTTTAGCGACTTTCCTACAACTTCTTCAATTTTATCAGATGCAAGCCCCCCTGGACGCAAAAGATAAATATCTTCACCACAAATCTTAACAATCGTTGATTCAAGCCCTATTCTAGTTGGTCCTCCATCCAATATCAAAGGAACTGATTCCCCCAAAGATGCAAAAACAGCCTCAGCTGAAGTAGGACTAAGACGCCCCGATTGATTTGCACTAGGAGCCGCAAGTGGACGGCCAAAATATTGTACAATTTCCGAAAAACGACTGTCTGGAAAACGAATAGCTAATGTATTTAAACCGGCAGTCGTTAAAGGATGGATATCATGTTGTGCTTTTAAGGGTAAAACCAATGTCAAAGGTCCGGGCCAAAATGCTTCCATGAGTTGGCGTGAAAGAAAATCAATTTCAACATAGCGTTCCGCCATTTCGATACTGTTGACATGCGCAATAAGAGGGTTAAATTGTGGACGCTTTTTTGTAGAAAAAATAGAAGAGAGTGCCCTTCCATTGGTTGCATCGCCCGCCAATCCATAAACAGTTTCCGTTGGTAACGCTACTAACTTTCCTTGTTCAAGAAGCACTATTGCTTCTTTTATCGAAACACTATTGAGTGTTTGAATCGTCATGACACATCATTCCTATAACGCTCTTTGAGTGGCGCAAAACTATAACGATGTAATCCTACAATTGGCCCCTTTTTATCAAGAGCTGTACGATGAGCTAGTGTTGCATACCCTACATGCTTCTCTAAACCATACCCTTTATAAACTTGTCCAGCACATTCCATCATCCGATCACGCGTTACTTTCGCAATAATAGATGCCGCTGCAATTGAAACTGAACGTTGATCACCCTTAATCAATGCCGTTGCGGGACAGGGCAGCTGAGAGGGAATATCACGTCCATCAACAAGGATATAATGAACTGGAACAGCTAGCCCTATAATACAGCGACGCATTGCTTCCAAAGTTGCTTTTCTAATATTATATTGATCAACTGTACGAGCGCAAAGACTAGAGACTGAAACCGCTAATGCATTTTGCAAGATTTCATGATAAAGTTTACTGCGTTGAAGGAAGGAAAGCTTTTTTGAATCATTTAAACCATCAGGAATATGATCTTTATCCAAAATAACTGCTGCCGTCACCACAGGTCCAGCAAGAGGTCCTCGTCCTACTTCATCAACCCCTGCTATATGCAAAAAACCCTGGTTTTGCAAATCCAATTCACATAAAAAGTTTGGCTGAAGCGGCAAATTAAACATCTTTGATAAATCACAAATATAACAAACACCCATCTATTTCTGCAATTTACTTATTTTTTGCAAGCATTACAGTTTGAAATAGCTCTTCAAATATTGCAATGAATTCTTGCACAAAAGATAGAAATAAAATGTGAAATTAAAGGGGATCTAATGTCCATTTTCTCTTCTAAAAGATTATTCTAGTATATATTCATTTTATCTAAAAAACAAAAAAAGAGATTTCTTTAGTTCCCTCTTCATTATGCATAATAGAATCAGGATAAAATAGAAGTTTTTATTTCTCAAATCCTTCCCAAAGTCATGATCGGTTTTACAAACCAATTTGGGTGCATTGATTTGATCAAAAGAGCTGCCTGTTGTGCTGCTTGTTGATTTTTGAAAATGCCAAAACAAGTTGCCCCCGTTCCAGACATACGAGAAAAAAGAGAGCCACATTCATCTAATATAGATAACACCTTAGCTAACTGAGGGGCTATTTTTAAAGCAGGAGCAAAAAGATCATTACGCGTTTTTTGTAAAGCTTCAATCAATGAGTCAACGCTCTTTAAAGCGACTGGATCAATTTTTAAAGAAGGATGATGGCGCTTGTCTAACGCTTTAAAAACAGCTTGTGTTGAAATCCCTTGGCCATGATTAACCAATACTATTGCAAGAGAACAAGCTTCTTTTAGTCGTATCATCTCTTGGCCAATCCCCTTAACAAAAAGTGGCTGCTTATATTCCAATGCAAAAAGACACATAGGAATATCAGCACCAAGAACTAAACTCATTTTAGCTAATTTTTCGCAAGAACAATTAAGATTCCATTGTTGACGCAATATGCTGATAACCCCTGCAGCATCACCTGAGCCACCACCAATACCTGAAGCAATAGGGAGTTTTTTTACAAGTTGAAAAAAAGTAGGGCGAGCACTTTCGGGAAAAGTTTTATGCATAAAGTCCCGTGCGCGTACAACAAAATTGTCTGAATGAGATACAAGTTTTTTTGCAAATGGTCCCGTTAAAACAAACTGGTCACTTTCACAAGGTGCATAATGTAGACAATCACCGCTAAGACTAAAATAAACTAAACTTTCTATTAAATGATAACCATCAGCACGTTGTCCTACAACATGCAGAGCTAAATTCAATTTAATGGGTGTAAACACATAAAAATGCCTTTGGAACGAAACTTGTACATCCGATATCATATGACGTAATATTCACTTTTATAGGGTTCTTTTGTAATAATCCCCTTCCATTCATACTTTTTTCGCACCAGTCTTATAAACAGTTCGAAATATTCTTGATTTCTCTCTAAACAAACAATAAATCTTTAAGAAGAATTCTCATATACAATTGACAACACGTTCTCATTCATATCATTTCAAGCTTTTTTCCTTCTAACATCTGTTTTTTAGATAAACTCCCCTCTTGCTTGAATGATCCTATCTATCACAAACCGTAACGCTGCCAAAGTGCCCGCTCTTCTGCTGCCATCAATGCACTATCAATGGCTGTATAAACTGTATGAGCACTCACTCCTGAAGGCGCTTTAAACCCTAAAAAACTTTTAGGAGGTGTAATAAGTCGAAGTTTTGCATCACTGCCAAAGCGCTCCTTAATAACAGAACGGATATCATTCAGCCCGTCAATCAGACCAAGTTCAACGCTTTTTTTTCCACTCCAAAACATTCCTGTAAAGAGATTTGAATCATCTGATAATTTTGTAGCACGCCGTTCTTTCACTAAATCAATAAAAGTTTGATGAACTTCAAGTTGGAGAGATTTCAAATGCTCAATATCCGCTTTTTTTTCAGGCTGAAATGGATCTAGTGTAACCTTGTTTTTTCCTGCTGTGTAAACACGCCGTTCTACACCAATTTTTTTCAAAAGTTCCGGAAAACCGAAGGAAGCTGAAACCACCCCAATGGAACCAACAATCGAAGAAGGATCTGCAAAAATTTCATCCCCCGCACAAGCAATCATATAACCACCAGATGCTGCGACATCTTCAATAAACACAAGAACTTTTTTATTGTTTTCTTCTGCTAAATCGCGAATACGCTTAAAAATAAAACGTGATTGCACTGGAGAACCACCAGGAGAGTTAATAACAATTGCAACAGCCGGTGCTTTTTTGTACGCAAAAGCCTTTTCTAAAAGATTGGCACATCTACCGAGGGAAAGCGTACGAGATATAGACGATGAATCCATAATTGCTCCTTTAAGGCGAACAACAGGAATCTCAAATTTATTGGAAGAAAAACGGTGTGGAATAAGATTTTTTAAAATATCCATCAAAATACAACTTCCTTATAAGCTAGGAGAAAAGACTGGCTAACAAAAAGGGAATAACATAACTGAACACAAAAGTGCCTAAACAAGTCCAAAATATAGTATCACATCCCACTTCAGTCAAAATATAAATCTCCTTTAAAGGGTTAAAGGTTAAGTTTGAATTTAAATAATAACTTGAAAAATACAAGACATCATTTTAGAAGTTCCCAGAAACTTATACATCCATTATTGATTGCATCAATCCACGGTGAAAAAGCGTGACGACTACCTTCATGCATAACCAATGCTGGCAATATAGACAGGGCTGCTCTGCTCCCCCGTTTTGCGTAAAACAAAAGACGAACTGCTGGTGTTGTTGCGCGTGCATGAATGGGAATGATACAGATACCACCAAAGCGGCCTTCTAAGGCATGTAAGATATCCGCTAGTGACTGTGGACGCGCAATGAGCCCTAAATATCCACCCGGCTTAACAATAGCTGCTGCACTTCGTAACCAATGATCAAACATCGCTTCCGACATAACATGTGCATCAGATTTTTGTTTATCTGGTGTTTTGCGATCAACAGGATTGTTAAAAGGTGGATTCATAATCGCAAAATCAAAAAAATTGTCCACCAATCCTGCTTCTAAACGATTTTTCCCTTTCAAAGTAACATCTGCTTCTAACAAACAAATTCGCTCAGCTAATTTTTTATTCTGTTTGAGCAGAAGCGTTTTTTGTGCGTAAGATACCATAAAAGATGAACGCTCAACCAATGTAACGTGAACTTGCAAACAACGCGAAGCAACGGCTAACCCTGCTGCTCCAGCTCCCGCCCCTAAATCAACAACCTTTCCCTTTAAATTAGTGGGGACCAAGCTGGCTAATAACATAGCATCCATTCCAGAACGATGACCGTGTTTATAGGGTTGAACCAAATAAAATTTCCCGCGATGAAAACTGTCAATTGTTTCACTAATCTGATTCGTTGTTTTATCCATTTAAAAGCCTAATGTTCATTATAAACTGAACTTTTCTTATCAATGACGCCTTAAATAAGGCTGTTGCAATTTTTTTTCCTATCTCTCATAGAAACAATATTATACAAGCTTTTAAAATATACTCTTGCACAGATCATCCAAAATCTGCACTTCAAAGCAACATCAAAAGCTTGAGTCAAAACAAAACCCCCTTTATGCTATTTAAGAAAATAGAATTCATAGATGTCCATTGCAATACTCTAGGAGTCAACATATTGTGAGTGTAGCCACAAAATTAGATCAAACACAAAATAATCAAACAGCCCTCCAATCTCTCATTCGTCTTACAAAAGATGATATGAAGCGCGTCAATCAATTTACCCTCTCTATGGCAAAATCAGAGGTTGAGATGATCCCTGAGATTTCCAATTACCTTATTTCATCAGGAGGAAAACGGTTGCGCCCAATGATCACATTAGCTTCTGCTCATATGTTCGGCTATCAATATGACGGGCATATAAGGCTTGCAACAGCCGTTGAGTTTATGCACACAGCCACCTTGTTACATGATGATGTGATTGATGAAAGTGATTTACGGCGTGGAAAATCTACAGCGCGAATGATTTGGGGAAATCAAGCCAGTGTTCTTGTTGGAGACTTCCTTTTAGGACAAGCTTTTAAAATGATGGTCGATGTTGGCTCCATAGAGGCGCTCTCTGTCTTAGCCAATGCTGCTGCAATTATTGCTGAAGGAGAAGTTATGCAACTTTCCGCCGCAAAAAATATCAAAACCAGCCCTTCAGACTATCTAAAAATCATCAATGCAAAAACAGCAGCACTTTTTTCAGCGGCTGCTGAAGTAGGCCCCATTATTGCTGGCTATGGAAATGAAGAACGTTCTGCATTACGTGATTATGGAACATCTTTAGGACTAGCTTTCCAATTGATTGATGATGCTCTTGACTATAGTGGTAGTGCTCAAAACTTGGGGAAAAATATAGGGGACGATTTTAGGGAAGGAAAGATCACAATGCCTGTGATTCTTGCATATGAACGTGGAAATATGGGTGAAAAGGCTTTCTGGAAAGAAGCACTTGAGGATGGCAACAACAATAATGAAGCCTTCGTACACGCGCAACACTTAATGGAGAAATATAATAGTGTCACAGATACCATAGAACAAGCACGCATCTATGGAAAAAATGCAATTGATTCTCTTATTCCCATGAATGAAAATCCTGCTTATAATGCTCTCGTTGAAGCCGTTGAATTTTGCATTGCACGCGTAAACTGATTCTTTGCAAGAATCACAATATTTTTCAAAAAAGTAATGAGATATGATTTATAAACGATACAATCGATTGATTATCTTGAAAAGGATTAGCTCCATGTGCTCTTCAGTGCTATCCCGATTTTTTACCCTCTTTATCGTGGGTATCATGCTGATGCCATCCGCCACTTACAGTAAAATAAACACAGCGACTCACACAAGCTCATTTGCAGGTGCTTATTTAGCGGGAAGGGTTGCAAATCACGAAAATAAAACAGATCTTGCGATCAATTATTTTAAACAAGCACTCGTCTATCAACCTGATAATATTGAAACACAAAAAGAGCTCCTTGAAGCTATGCTCTCTGTGGGAGACTTTAAAGAAGCTGTGCAACAAGCCAAAAAACTCAAAGAACAAAATGTTATAACTCCCTTTGTTTCCTTAACGTTGTCAATAGAAAGTCTCATTAAAAAAGACTATAAGAATGCCAAGCTTCTTCTACAATTAAAAGAACCTCCCATAGCCAATAACCCAATACCTGAACTCATCGGTGCTTGGGTTACTTTTGGATCTGGACAAAAATCTCAAGCAATTGCTGATCTTAAGAAGCTCAAAGGTCCTGTCTGGTATGAGCTTTTTATATCTTATCATCTAGCACTTATGAGCGATCTTGCAGAACAACCACAGGATGCAAAAAAATATTTTATTAAAGCACTGAATAACAAACAAGGGACTCTTATCGCTCCTAATACCTATGAACGTATTGTAATAGCCTATGCCTCATTCCAACTGCGCCATAATATGCGTAAACAAGCTCTTCAGACAATCCAGCACGGCGAACAAATGTTGTCAGCTCGAGAAGTTTTCAAAAAGTTTCGAGAAAAAATTGAAAAAAATGCTTTCTTAGAAAGGTTGATTAACACACCTCAACAAGGAGCGGCCGAGGTGTTGTATAATTTTGGAACAGCTCTCAACCATAAAAACTCAGGGGCCATAGCACGTATTTTTAAACAATTATCTTTCGCTTTATATCCCCAGAATGACGCAACACTGTTTCAGCTCGCACATATTTCTGCTAAATTGGATGATCCTCATCAAGCCATTAAACTTTATCGCGCATTATCCCCTAAATCTCCTTATTATAAAGATGGACAAATTCATCTTGCATTCCTTCTTGCCAATAACAACAATTACAAAGAAGCAATAAAACTATTAACGTTATTAAATAAAAAATTTCCCAATGATCGTAATATTTTGATAACGCTTGTTGCTTTTTACATGCAGGATCATAAATTTCTCGAAGCTGCTAAAACTCTAGACTATACTATTGCCCAGATAAAGAACTTTCAGCAAGAAGATTGGAAACTTTTTTATCAGCGTGGTATTGCTTTTGAGCGTTTAAAACAATGGCCAAAAGCGGAAATTGATTTGCGAAAAGCCCTTGAATTTTTTCCAAACCAACCGCAGGTTCTGAACTATTTAGCCTATTCGCTTGTAGAGCGAGGTGAGAAGCTTAAAGAATCGCTCCATATGTTGCAAAAAGCTTCTGCTTTGCAAGCTCACAACAGTCATATTCTTGATTCTTTAGGGTGGGCTTATTATAAATTAAAAGAATACGACAAAGCCGTCCAAATATTGGAAAATGCTGTCAGATTACAACCTGAAGACCCAACATTGAATGATCATTTAGGCGATGCCTATTGGAAAGTTGGACGTAAACGTGAAGCAATATTTCAATGGAATCACGCAATTGACGGAAAACCAGAAAATTCTAAACAAATTCAAGAAAAATTGAAATTTGGCTTGCAATAAACAACGATGCTTGACCACAAGCACATGAAATAATAGACAATGATAGAGGCAGAAACTCCTTTGGTTGCTGTCTGTTAGTTAAATATTAAAAAGAGTATAACGTATTAAAGAGTATAAAGTGTGAAACTGCCTGAACATCTTAATCCCAAACGTTCTTTTCAGGGACTTATCTTAACTTTGCAAAATTATTGGGCTCATTATGGGTGTGCAATTTTGCAACCTTATGATATGGAGGTTGGAGCTGGAACTTTTCATCCCTCCACCACACTGCGCTCTCTGGGACCACGCCCTTGGAAAGTGGCTTACGTCCAACCTTCTCGACGCCCAACAGATGGGAGATATGGTAAAAATCCAAATCGCTTACAGCACTATTATCAATTTCAAGTCCTTCTCAAACCCTCGCCCTCCAATTTACAAGAGCTTTATATTAAATCGCTACAAGCGATTGGTCTTGATACAAAACTTCATGATATCCGTTTTGTTGAAGACGATTGGGAAAGTCCAACGCTTGGAGCTTGGGGACTGGGATGGGAGTGTTGGTGTGATGGAATGGAAATTTCTCAATTTACTTATTTTCAACAGGTTTGTGGCATTGAATGTGCTCCAGTTTCAGGAGAACTCACCTATGGGCTTGAACGTCTAGCAATGTATATCCAAGGGATTGATAATGTCTATGATCTTAACTTTAATGGTTTAGAGAGAGAGAATAAAATAAGTTATAAAGATATTTTTCTACAGGCAGAACAAGAATATTCATATTATAACTTCGAATTTGCTGATACAAAACTGCTCCATCAGCATTTTATCGATGCCGAACACGAATGCAATGCGCTTCTTGATGCAGGAAAACCTAATAAAGAAAATGCATTCCATCGCTGTGTTTTTCCTGCCTATGATCAATGTATTAAAGCGAGCCATATCTTTAATCTTTTACAAGCACGTGGCGTTATCTCTGTAACTGAACGACAAAATTATATTCTTCGCGTTCGTGATCTCGCACGCCGTTGTGGGGAAGCCTTCTTACTCACAGAAGCTGGACAAATATATACTGGAGAAGCCTAATGTCTGATCTTCTTCTTGAGCTTTTTAGTGAAGAAATCCCTGCACGTATGCAACGAAAAGCTGCTGCTGATCTTAAAAAAGCTGTTACAGATCAACTTGAGAATGCTGGATTGACCTATAAAGCTGCTCGTGAATACTGGACCCCTCGTCGGCTAACATTGGACATACGCGGACTTTCTATACGCTCAAAAGATATCCATGAGGAACGCAAAGGTCCCAGTACAAAATCACCACAGAATGCAATTGATGGTTTTCTCCGTGCAACGGGGCTTAACGATATTTCTGAAGCGCAGATTGGACATGATGATAAAAAAGGTGATTTTTATATTGCTAAAATTGTAAAAAAAGGCAGGGCAGCAGAAGAAATTATTGCCGATATTTTACCAGATATTATCCGCAACTTTCCGTGGCCAAAATCTATGCGTTGGGGAAAAGATTCCACAAAAAGTGGTGCTCTAAGGTGGATTCGGCCTTTACAAAATATTCTTTGTGTCTTCGGACCAGAAATTGGTGAAACGCATGTTATCCCGTTTACTATTGGTTCTCTTAAAAGTAACAATCTCACTTATGGTCATCGTTTTTTAAGTGACGGAAAACCAATCCAAGTTCGCCGCTTTGATGATTATGTGATGCAACTTGAAACCCATAAAGTCATTCTGGATGCCGAAAGACGAAAGAATATTATTTTAGCGGATGCCCAAAATCTTTGTTTTGCAAACGGTTTAGAACTGGTTCAAGATAATCTCCTCTTAGAAGAAGTTACGGGTCTTGTTGAATGGCCTGTTATTCTTATGGGTGATTTTGACAAATCATTCCTTGATATTCCTCCAGAAATTATTCGCTTGACCATTCGAGCCAATCAAAAATGTTTTGTTACCCGCAAACAAGGAGAAAAGGTAAAACTTTCTCATCACTTTATTCTCGTTTCTAATATTCTTGCCAATGATGAAGGTAAAGCAATTTCGAAAGGAAATAGTAAGGTTGTCCGTGCCCGTCTTTCGGATGCCCTCTATTTTTGGCAAACAGATCAGCGTGATTTACCCGATATTCAACACTTGGAATCTTCTGTAAAAAAATTTGATCTTGATATAAAGAAACCTCTTGATCAAAGAATAGCGCGACTTGATCATTTGAATGTAACTTTTCACGCTAAATTAGGTACGCAAGGTGCAAGAGTAGAACGCATCGCTAAACTCGCCCAAGAAATTGCACCTTTAATACAAGCAGATCCTCTCTTAGCAAAACGCGCTGCAATCCTTGCAAAAGCTGATTTGCAAACGGAAATTGTCGGAGAATTTCCTGAACTGCAAGGGGTTATGGGGCAAAAATACGCTCTTCTTCAAGGGGAAAATCCTCGCGTAGCTGTCGCAATTGAAGAGCATTATAAACCTCAAGGACCAACAGATCGTCTTCCGCAAGAACCACTTGCTATAACCGTTATGCTCGCTGACAAAATTGACATGCTTGTCGGTTTTTGGCTGATTAATGAAAAACCAACCGGCTCGAAAGATCCCTATGCATTAAGACGAGCAGCTCTAGGAATTATTAGGCTTGTTCTTTCGCGGGACTGGAAAATCAATCTTATGCCACTGTTTCAGTTGGCAACGAATCTTTTCTTACAACAAAACAATAAATACGAGAGCCCTCAAAAAGGAAAACTACAATTGCAGGGTTTTCTTCCAGAAAAAACAGAGTATATTTTATCAGATCTGTTATTCTTTTTTCATGATCGTTTAAAAATCCATCTAAAAGAGGAAGGGGTTCGCTATGATGCCCTTGAAGCTGTCTTAAATAAAGATTCTGATGATTTTTTATTGGTTGCACGTCATGTCGAGTCTCTTATCGCTTTTATCAATACCCATGATGGAATGCAGTTTATAGCCTCTGTAAAACGTACTGCCAATATTATTGAAAATGAATTTCAAAAAAGCATAATAATAGCCAATGAAATTAATCCTGAACTCTTTATTGAGAAAGAAGAAAAGCAGCTCTATCATACAATCTGTGAAGTAGAAAGAAAAGTTCTTGCCCCCATCAATACAACAGATTTACCATTTGCACTCGGTATTCTAGCACCACTTGGAAAATTGATTGATCTATTTTTTGAAAAGGTATTAGTGAACGATAAAAAACCTGATGTTCGTGCGAACCGTCTTGCTCTTCTCAAACGTACTCACACAATTACACAAGCGGTTGCAGATTTCTCAAAGCTTGTCCTTTAAAACTAAAATATCCTATGAACTGACAAAAATAATAAAGATAAATTTTTTCTTTTTTATTAATAACTATTTCAAAACATTACAAAGAATTTCCACGTGAAATTTACTCTAACTTTAAAAAGAAGTAGAATTTTTTATCATCAATGACACATTATAATGATTGATTAAAAAATTGAATAAATCATCAAGAAAAAAATATTGATTTATAACCATTAACTTATCGCTTTTCCATATTCAATGAGGATGTAGAATTAAAATCTTTTACTTTATACTCTCCCATCATGAGTCATAACCGTCTTTATAAGAGAGGTTAGTATATAGATAAAAAAGATTCTTAAAAAATGAGAAATGCTTTTTTCATAAAACTTCTAAACATAAAAGCAGTTACTCAATACAAAAAGCACCACAATATCTTAACGGATAACACAATAACAGTCTCATCTAGAAAGTACGGCCCTCTAAGCTTAATGCATAACAAAGTTAAGATTAAAATTTAATAAACCTTTTTTAAAGTTATAATTTACTGTATTTACATATATTTTTTACTATTAGGGATTCTCGAATAAAAGTTGAGGAATAGGATTTTGCAATATACCTTTATAGAACGCCTCTTTTTTCACCGAATTTCTCCAAATTTTTTTTAATCTTGCTACATCCTGTTGTAAAAAATTGTCTAAGTTTCTAACAAACATGCCAACAGCTTCACGTCTAAATGAATCAGAAGGTTTGATTGTAAAACTCTTTCGACAAGCATAGCTTCTTTTCTTAACAGTGAAGCAGTAGCTTTATCTAAGCAATAAAGCTCTACGATCTTGTCTTCCATACCAACCAGTACAGATTTCTTGCCAATCTCAATTGAAGACAAAAACGCTACAGATATCCCTAATTTCTTAGCTATATCTAAGAGACGTTCTGAGTGATCAATCCGAAGTTTACGTAAGATTTTACCAAAAGATGTAACCATATAAAAAGTCCTGTTAGAGAAGAAATATTTCTTCTGATTCTAACAAATCTTTTCGAAACTTTCCTTATTACTAAGGCTTGTTTCCCCAGCAAGCCAATTCTTCTAAGCGCTTGTATGATCTCTCTAAAAGAACAGCCAGCATAACAAGTGAGTAAAAGACGCCCATCATGTCCATTGGCAAGAGATAAGCTAGGCAATTGATCATCATGGGCTGGATAACGGGCACTTCCATAACGCCCATACCAAACCCCACGCAAGGCATTTGTGATGCCCCGAGCATTTATATAAGAAAACATGTTTTTTTTATCCTATGAATATTGCACCATAGGACGGATTTTGCTATTCATTCTTTGAGTGAAAATGGGAAGCCTTGTCCGTCCTTACGTGACAAGGTTTTCATTTATGCGACGTCGTTATAACGTTGCTGTTTTGCTTGCTCTATGACATTAATCAGATCCGATTGTAACCAACGCGATAAAAAACCAAACTTTAAAGGCTTTGGTAAAGAGCCATTGGTCACATGACGGCGGAATGTTGAAACACTCATATGAAGCAATTTTGCACTTTCACGGTCAGTTAAAAGAATATCGTTTTCTGTCATTATAATTTCCTTTCAAGAGTAAAAATGGGAACAAATCATAAGTATTTATTAACCATATTTTTGAATCATTGGAAAGGTATTTAGTCTATAAAAAACAGTGTTTTATAATAGTTTTTCTGATGTGATAATTTATGAATCTAATTGAGA